>UQXM01000019.1 GCA_900545035.1 uncultured Fusobacterium sp.
TGACTGTTATAACACCTTCTGATGCTATTCAAACAGAAAAAGCTGTAATTGCTGCTGCTGAATTTAATGGTCCTGTATATTTAAGATTAAGCCGTGCTGCTGTACCTGTTATTTATGACGAAAATATAAATTTTGAAATAGGAAAAGGTATTGTTGTAAAAGAAGGAATCGATGTTACTCTTATTTCTACAGGTACAATCTTATCAAAAGTTATCGCTGCTGCTGAAAAATTACAAACTCAAGGAATAAGTGCTGCTGTTATTGATATTCATACAGTGAAACCTATAGATAAAGAATTAATTATAGAATTTGCTAAGAAAACAAGAGCTATTGTTACTGTTGAGGAACATAGTCTGCAAGGAGGATTATTCAGTGCTGTGTCTGAAGTGCTTGTATCTGAATATCCTGTACCTGTAAAAGCAATAGGAGCTACACAATTTGCTGAATCAGGAGATTATGAAGCTCTGTTAGAAAAATATGGTTACGGAAGTAATTCCATTGTTGCAGCTGTAAAAGAAGTAATTTCTAAAAAATAGAAAAGAGGTAAAAAAATGGATACTTCATTAAAAAAATATATGAAAACTGGTATAATTTTACATATGGCATACAACGGTTTAGCTACTGGAGAGGGTCCTATTTTAGATTGTCTTTATAAAATTGCTACAGATGATTATTTTGATGCTGTAGAAATTACTCACATTAAAGATAATAATATAAGAAAACAAGCAACAAAAATGATAGAAATCTCTGGTATTGATGTTGCATATGGAGGACAACCTCTGTTATTAACAAAAGGATTAAACATAAACCATTTAGATCCTATTGAAAGACAAAAAGCTATTGAGATTTTAAAAAAAGGAATAGATGAAGCTTATGAAATAAATGCAAAAGGATTTTCTTTTTTAGCTGGACACTATCAAGAAGAAACAAAAGAGCAATCATTTGAAGCTTTGATTATTTCTACAAGAGAACTTTGTCAATATGCTGCATCAAAAGGAGATATGCCCGTTTTATGTGAAGTTTTTGATTATGACATTGATAAAAAATCCTTGATAGGTCCTGTAACTCTAGCAAAAAATTATGCTGATATTATCACAAAAGAATTTGATAACTTTGGATTAATGGTTGATTGTAGTCATATACCAATGTTACATGAAACTTTTGAAGAAAATTTACTTCCTATAAAAGAGTATATAAAACATGCTCATATGGGAAATACTGTTATCAAACCAGGTTATCCTGGATATGGAGATCAACACCCAAGATTTGGTTTCCCAAACAGTGAAAATAATGTCAAGGAACTAGCTGAATATCTTCAAATTCTTCTCGATATAGGATTTTTAAACGAAGAAAAACGCCCTATTGTAAGTTTTGAAGTTAAGCCTTTTGAAAATGAAAACAGTGAATTAGTAATTGCCAATGCAAAAAGAACTTTAAATGCTGCATGGCAGTTAGTAAAAAATAATAACAAATTAAATTCAGAAAGGAAGGAATAATAATGAAAATAGTTGTTTTAGATGGGTATACACTAAACCCTGGAGATTTAGATTGGAAAGGACTTGAGACAATAGGAGATTGTACAGTTTATGACCGTACATCTTTAACTGATGTGCAAGAAGCAATAAATAGAATAGGAGATGCTGAAATAGTATTTACAAATAAGACTCCTATGCCTAAATCTTTATTTGATGCTTGTCCAAATATCAAATTTGTTGGTGTTCTTGCAACTGGATACAATGTTGTTGATGTTAATGCTGCTAAAGATAAAGGAGTAATTGTTACTAATATTCCTACTTATGGAACTGCTGCTGTAGGACAATTTACAATTGCACTTTTACTTGAAATCTGCCACCATATAGGACATCACAACAATGCTGTTCACGAAGGAAAATGGGAAAATAATGCTGACTGGTGTTTCTGGGATTATCCTTTAATCGAACTTGACGGAAAAACTATAGGAATTATAGGTTATGGACGTATTGGACAGGCTACAGGAAAAATTGCCCAAGCTCTTGGAATGAAAGTTTTAGCTTATGACGAATATAAAAATCCAAACTTAGTTACTGAAACTTGTAAATATGCAGAACTAGATGAATTGCTAAAAGAATCTGATGTTATAGCTCTTCACTGCCCATTATTCCCAAGTACGCAAGGAATAATTAGTAAAGAAAATATTGCAAAAATGAAAGATGGAGTAATCATTCTAAATGATTCACGTGGTCCTTTAATTGTTGAAGAAGATCTTGCAGAAGCTTTAAATTCAGGAAAAGTTGCAGCAGCTGGATTAGATGTTGTATCTTCTGAGCCTATTAAAGGAAATAACCCTCTTCTAAAAGCTAAAAACTGTATTATTACACCACATATAGCATGGGCACCTAAAGAATCAAGAAAAAGATTAATGGATATTGCTGTAAATAATCTTCAAGCATTTGTTGCAGGAGAACCTGTTAATGTAGTAAACAAATAATTTTATAAATTTAATAAACTCAGGAGGATTAAAAATGAGAGATTCTATACATAAATATTTTCAAATAGGAACAATTCAATGGATGAGCCATCCTACTTATGAAGTGATTGACTCTATCTACAAATTAGCATGTGATGATTTCTTTGATGCTATTGAAATCACAAAATTTAAAGATGATGAAACAAGAGATAAAGCTAAAAAAATTCTTAAACAATCTCATTTAAAAGTATGCTATGGAGCACAACCAAGACTTTTAGGACCTAAATTAAATCCCAATGACATTGATGAAGAAGGAAGAAAAAAAGCTGAAGCCACACTTATAGAAGCTGTTGATGAAGCTGAATACTTAGGAGCAAAAGGTATTGCTTTCTTAGCAGGAAAATGGGAAGAAGACACTAAAGATCTTGCTTATGCACAGCTTTTAAAAACTACAAGAAATGTATGTGACTATGCTGCTAAAAAAGGTATGATAGTAGAACTTGAAGTTTTTGACTTTGATATGGATAAAGCTGCATTAATAGGACCAGCTCCTTATGCTGCTAAATTTGCTGCTGATATGAGATCAACACATAATAATTTTGGATTAATGGTTGATTTATCTCATTTCCCTACAACTTACGAAACTTCAAAATTCGTTATCCAGACTTTAAGACCTTATATTACACATTTCCATATAGGAAATGCCGTTGTTAAAGAAGGTTGCGAAGCATACGGAGATCAACATCCAAGATTTGGATTTGAAAACAGTGCAAATGATACAGCTGAATTACTAGATTTCTTTACTGTTCTAAAAGAAGAAGGTTTCTTTAATTCTAAAAATCCTTATGTTTTATCTTTTGAAGTAAAACCATGGGGAGATGAAGATCCTGAAATTATTTTAGCCAATACAAAACGTGTAGTTAATCGTGCATGGGCTTTACTTGAAGACTAATTCTGTTTTTTTCTAAAGATATAATAGAAAACCTTACTCAGCTATGGTATAATGTTATAAAAGCAGTATTACCATAGTTGAGTATTTTTTTATGAGGTGAATTTTAATGGTTAAAATATTAGTTTTTCTTCCTCGTTTAAATATGAAGGAACAATTTGAAAAGGTAATTCAAAAATATAAATATCTCCCTGATATAAAAATTGAATTGATACACATTTTTGGAACTCCAAAATCATTAGGACAAAATCAAGATGCAGATATTTTTATTGCCAGAGGAATGACTTGTGACAAATTAAAAGAATCTTTCCCTGAAAAACATATTCTCGAAATTCAGATGACAAGTTTTGATATTTTGGATGCTCTGATAAGAAGCAGAAACGAATTCAATTCTAAAAAAATTGCTTTGTGTGTACATAATATTGCACTTTATTCTTTAAAAGAATTAGAAGAAGTATGCCATGCTGAAATTGATATGTATGATGTAAAAGATGAAGAAAGTGCTAAAAAAGCTATCGAAATAGCTGAAACGAAAGGAACAGATACTTATATAGGAGCCGGTACTGTTTGTGGAATTTGTGATGAAAAAAAATTACAAAGAGTACATATCAAAACTAAAAATGAAGCTATTGAAATGGTTCTTACCGAGGCTATTAATGCTGCCCAAACTATAAAAAGAGAAAGAATATCTTCTTCTATGTTCAGAACTATTATTAATAGCAGTTCTAACGGTATAATTACCATAAACAGCAAAGGAATTATACAACAAATAAATAATCAAGCATATCACCTTTTTCATTTATCAACTGTTGATGATATTAAAGATCATTCTATAGATATAGTAAATAAAAATTTTAAATGGAAGCAAGCAATGGAAGAAAACGGTGTCCATGAAGAAGTATTAAAATTAGATGATGGAAGACGCTTTTTTATTCAATATACCCCTATTTTAGTTGATGCTGAAAATACAGGACTAGTTATTATTGTAAAAAATTCAGAAGAAATTCTTAAAGAGGAAACAAAAATTCGTTACAGTCTTAGAGAAAAAGGACTTACTGCAAAATATTCTTTTAATGATATTATTGGAAAAAGTAATATTATTAAAGATAATATTAAAATGGCAAATAAATACAGCAAGGTTGATTCAAATGTTTTAATCATAGGTGAAACAGGTACGGGAAAAGAGTTATTTGCTCACAGTATTCATCAATCAAGCAATAGAAGCAAAGAACCATTTGTTGCAATAAACTGTGCTGCTCTGCCTGAAAATCTATTAGAAAGTGAACTGTTCGGTTATGAAGCAGGTTCGTTTTCAGGAGCTTCAAAAAATGGAAAAATGGGATTATTTGAATTAGCTCATAAAGGAACTATTTTTTTGGATGAAATAGGAGAAATACCTATACCACTTCAGGCTAAACTTCTTCGTGTTTTGCAAGAACATGAAATAAGAAGAATAGGAGGACATACTGTTCAACCTATTGATGTAAGGGTTATATCTGCAACTAATATAAATATAGAAAAACAAATTGAAGAAGGAAAATTCAGAAGTGATTTATATTATCGTTTAAATTTACTTGATCTTTATATCCCTCCTTTACGTGAACGACAAGAAGATATTCAAGAAATGGTAGATTTTTATCTTAATAAATTCTCTTGCAATATGAAAAAATCTCCAGCCAAACTTACAAAAGAAGCTGCTCAAATATTAACTTCATATTCTTGGCCAGGAAATGTAAGAGAACTTCGTAATATCTGTGAAAGACTTGTAGTTCTCAACGATAAAAATGAAATAACAAAAGAAGATTTAAAACAATTTAAAATATTTCAAAATATTACAAGTAAAGAAGAAAAAATCTCTCAAGTTATTAACACTGATTCTTCTGAAGAAGGAATAATCTTTCTTAAACCTAAAAAGAAAAAACAAGATTTAGCCAAAGAACTTGGTATAAGCCGTACTACCTTATGGCGTATGTTGAAAGCGAAAAAAGAAAATAATTTTTAATAAAAATAAGCCCTTAGATTTAGGAAAGTGAAATTATAATCTAAAGGCTTATTTTATATTTTAACAATTAAAAGTATTTTTATATATTTTTCCACGTTTAATAACTAATTTAACTTGAGATAAAGAAGATACATCTTCATATGGATTTCCCTTTACAGCTATTATATTGGCAAGATATCCTTCTTTTATACTTCCAATACTATTTTCTTTATGACAAACTTTAGCTGCATTGGAAGTAATTCCTTTTAAAGCATCTTTAACATCAGCTCCTAGTTCCAAAGCAAAATTCACTTCACGCCATAACTTACCGTGATAAGCATCTGTTCCAAGCACAAAAGGTATTTTAGCTTTTACAACTTTTTTTAAACATTCTGTTACTCGTTTTCTGCAATACTGAGTTTTTTTGACATTCTCTTCTGATAAAAATTCTTCACGACTTGGATCCATAAAAATACCAGATGTCAAATCAATCCAACAATTTGAATTTTTTAAAAGTTGTATATCCTCATCTGTTGCTGCATATACATGTTCTATAACTTGTACTCCTGCATCAATACAGTTTTTTAATCCTTTTCCTCCTATGCAATGAGCTGCCACAGGAATATTTAATCTTGCTCCTTCTGATACAGCTTCTTTAATTTCCTCATAAGAAAGAAAACTTGGAATAAAATCAGTATCTTGGGGTGGTTGTCCAGGAGTAATAAATAATTTTAAAGTATCTACTTTACGTTTCAAATTTTCACGTACTGTCATTCTTACTGCTTCACGACCACAATGAGGCATTCCAATATATCCTGAACCATGAGATCCTTTTATTCCTATTCCTGAAGACAGTATATCAGGTCCTTCAACACTGTCTTTTTGTATTTTTTCTTTCAAAGTTACATCTATATAATATTTATCTCCCAAACATCTTAAAGTTGTTATCCCTGCTTGTAAATCATCATGCAATCCTTTCAATGATATTAAAGTAAGTTCACATTCATTACTCCATGCTAAAAGTTCTAAATGTTCTGGAATATTTGCATCAATATTTAAATGCGAATGGCAATCTATCATTCCCGGCATTACAGTACAATCTCCTGCATCAATAATTTCTATCTTTTCTAAATCTTTAATATTTCTTTCCAGTTCTTCCTGAGAAATTACTGATTTTATTTTTTCATTTTCTACAATTACAGCTGCATTCTCCATTATTTCCAGCTCCGAACCATATAAAACTTTAGCAGCTTTTAAAACCATGTATCCCATATCTGTAAACTCCTTTCATTTTATATTTATTATTCTTGTACCTCTGCGACCTTTACAAAGCCATTTTTTTCATTCCATTTTTTAGAATATTTATATAGCCACGATACAAGCAAAGGACAAAGAATTGCTGTAATTACAACTGCTGCTGCAATTTGAGCCATAGCAATCTCAGCCTGAGGAAGAAAAGATGGATCTGCTGCCGCAACCGCTAATGGTGTAGTTGTTGCAACTCCTGCTGTTGTTCCTATGGCAGCTCCCATAGGATCTGCTTTTCTTCTTATAAAACTATAAAGAATGAATGTCAATATTCCTGTAGAAATTACTGTTAATAACCCAAGAACTACTCCAGATATCCCTGCATTAATAATACTGTTAAAATTCATCCCTGCACCAAGAGCAAAACCATTAAACGGTGGTAGAAGAATCATTCCTGTAGCTAAAACTTTTCTCCACTCATGGTCTAAATTTCCAACAATAAATCCTATAGCCATAGGAATTATACCTGCTATAATATCTGTTATAGGAAAATTTCCAAGCCCTGCTGCACCAAGAGCTATCATTGTAAAAAACGGACCATCATTTATAGCCAAAATAGAAGTTGCTCCAACATCTGTTTCATCTCCAAATTCTCCAGCAAGAGTCGCGTAAATAACTCCATTTGAATTTGTTACTGCACCTATTACAGCAAGCGGAGCAAGACCAAAGAAACCTGCTGGACCAAATACTGCATTAAGAAAAAGTCCCAAACCAAAACCTATAAAGAATTTTAATGCTAATAAAACAATCCCTTTCCATACTGTTGCTCCTGCCATTTTTATATCTATTGTAGCTCCACTACAAAATAAAAATAAACCTATTAATGTCGGAACTCCATTTTTAAACAATCCTGTTGTAAACCCTCCTATTTTTAAAACTTCAGGACAAAGAGTATTAACTAAACACCCACAAATTAAAGGAATAACCATTACACCTGCAGGAAAACGTTTCATAGTCCCCAGTATATTCATAATTATTTTCCTCCCTTTTTCTTAGCTTGTGCATTAGCCATTTGAACTGTCATTTTTACTGCATTTTCAAAAGCTGAAGTTTTAACTATATTTTTTCCTGCTATATCATAAGCTGTTCCATGACCACATGTTACTATAGGAGGTTCAAATCCACCTGCAATCGTAATTCCTTGATCAAATCCTCTTAATTTTAAAGCTATTTGTCCTTGATCATGATACATCGTTACAACTCCATCGAACTCTCCTCTAAAAGCTTTAATAAATAAAACATCTGATGAAAAAGGACCATGAGCATCTATTCCATTTTTTCTCGCTGTTTCAATTGCTGGAGTTATTACATCTATTTCCTCTCTTCCACAAGTTCCATTTTCTCCTGCATGAGGATTTAATGCTGCAACTGCTATTTTTGGTTTTTCAATTCCAGCATTTTTTAATGTGTAATTTGATAGTTTTATTGCTCTTCCAATACTTTCTTCAGTTAAATTCTCACTTACTTTAGCTATTGGAATATGACTTGTTGTTCTTGTTGTCCATACATTTTCACATACATTAATTTCTCCAAAAGGTTCTGTATGATTTAATAAATGTGCTAAATAATGATGTTCACTTTCGTAATGACACCCAGCTTCTTTCATTGCAGCTTTATTAAGAGGTCCAAAACAAAATCCCTGTATCTTTCCTTCTTTGTAATATTTAACTCCTAAATCAAGCATATCAAGGCATGCTGCTCCACTTTCTAAAGTTTTTACTCCTATCTTATTTTTTTCAGGATCAAGATTTTTTCTATCAAGCATTGGTATTTCATTTTCCCAAGAAGCATCTTCAATTTTATCAATTAACTTTATCTTAACATCTCCTCCAACAATTTTTAAAGCTCTTTCAAAAATTCTAAAATCACCTATTAATATAGGCTTACACTGTTCTGTTAAAAAGTTATTAATACATAATTTTGCTATAATTTCAGGACCTACTCCTCCTGCATCACCTAACATAATACCTAATACTGGTTTTGTACTCATATTTATTACCTCACTTTATATTATAATATTTTGTAATAAAATATAAAGCAACTTTTATGCCAATATTTTTATATTTTTTATACTTTTGTAAAAATATATGTTTACTAATAGTTTTTTTTGTTATATTTTCTTTTTTATCATATTATTTTAACCTTATTTTTTATAAATTCATTATATATCTTTACACTTTTATCAATTATGTTATAATAAGCTTATATAAAAGTTTTATATTTTTAAAATTAAACATTATATATAATTATAAAAACAGTTGTTATAAATTAATAACTTTTACTCATTAATTTTTAACAACTGTCTTTTATTTCTATTCTTTTTCATCAGCAATATTCAGTGTAGCTATACCATTCAAGGAAAGATTTTCTTTTGGTTTATAGCCGTTCATCAGTTTATGATATGCAGCTATTGCAATCATAGCTCCGTTGTCTGTGCACAGTTTCATTGAAGGATAGCTGACTTCTATTCCTTTTTCCAGTCCTTTTTCAGCCAGCTGTTTTCTAAGAAGGGAGTTTGCTGCCACTCCCCCTGCAATTATAATTTGTTTTACATTTTTGTCATCACAGGCTTTCAGAACTTTTTTGCACAAAATATCAACTATTGTTTTTTGAAGAGAAGCTGCCAAATCTTCTTTTTTGAACTCCTCCCCTTTCATTCTCATCTTATTCACATAATTTATTACATTTGTTTTTACACCTGAAAAACTGAACTCATATTCTCCCACTTTTGGTTCAGGAATTTTTAAAAAATCAGGATTTCCTTCGTAATACATTCTGTCTATTACAGGACCTCCGGGATATCCTATTCCGATTACTCTGGCAACTTTATCCATAGTTTCTCCAACAGCGTCGTCGAGAGTCCCCCCCAGATTTGTAAATTTATGATTTTCATCTATATGAATAATGTTTGTATGTCCTCCCGATACAACAAGAGCAATACATGGAAGTTTTACATCATGTTCTGCAAAGTTTGCATAAATATGTCCCTTAATATGATGAACAGGGACAAGAGGAATATTATGTCCGTAAGAAAGCCCTTTGGCAAAAGATACTCCCACAAGAAGAGCTCCAATAAGTCCCGGTGCATAAGTTACTGCTATATAATCTATATCATCAAGAGTTACCCCTGCCTGTGCAAGACTTTCGTCCAAAATCGCCGCAATATTTTTTATATGCTGTCTTGAGGCTATTTCCGGAACAACTCCTCCATACTGTTTATGTATCTCTATCTGTGAAGATATATTGTTTGATAATATCTCTTTTCCATCTCTTACTACTGCAATGGAAGTTTCATCACATGATGATTCTATTCCTAAAATTAACATTTTTCACCTCTCTTTAATTATAAAAGATAAAATTCTCTAAGAAAAAATATCAGCTATTTATATTGCTCATTTCACTAAAAATGATAAACTCGGGCTTTGCCCTCAAACATATCATTTTTCAGCGTTCAATTCGCTGCATAAATTACGCAGATATTTTTAATACCGAGAATTTTACTTCTATAATTTTTTAGTAAATATAATATTCATTTAATAATTATATCATATTTCTTCAATCACTAGTTAATTTTCTTTAACTAAACTAAAAGAACATCATTTTATAATTTATGAAATTCAGGTTTTTTCTTTGTGAAAGTACAAAAATGAGTAAATCCAAGTGATTTTAAAAGCTCTCTTGCTTCTTCAAAATCTTTTGCAATATCCTCTGCTCTGTGAGCATCAGACCCCATTGTAATTATCTCGCCTCCAAGCTCTCTATATCTTGCAAGCATCTCTCTGCACGGATGAAAATCCCCAACTTTATATCTAAGCCCTGAAGTATTTATTTCCAGTCCGATTTTTTTCTCAATAAGTTTTTTAAAAATTTTATCTAAAATTTCTCTGTGATATTCCAATTTCAGCTCTTTATGGTCAGGGAAAAATGCTCCCCCATATCTTCTTATATAGTCAATATGTCCATAAGTATTTATTCCATCGTATACTTCCAAATTTTCCAAAATCGTTTCAAAATATCTTCTGTGAAGCTCATCTTTATTTTTAAATTTTTTATAAAGACTGCTTATACCCGCATCAAGTCCATCAACAGCATGGGAAGACCCTATCAAAAAATCATATTCGTCAGATTTTAAAATCGGCTCAAATCTTTTATACAGCTGCGGCTGAAGTCCAAGTTCCATTCCGATTTTAAGATTTATTTTATCTTTATATTTTTCTTTCAGAGCTTTTAAAGTTTTCAGATATTCATCTATGTTGAAAACAAAATAATCGTCCTCTTCCCTGTCTGCATAATCCATATGGTCTGTGACAACTATCTCATCAAGTCCCAATTCTATTGCTCTTTCTATTATATTTTCCAGTTTTTCATTTGAATCTGTTGAAAAACAAGAATGTATATGTGAATCTCCCTTATACATCTTTCTGCTTATTTCCTCCATTTTTTTATAAAAATAGGAGCTATTGCATTTATAAAATTGTAAAAATAAAATTCTCGATATTAAAAACTGTTTCGTAATTTATGCAGCGAAACAAAATACTGAAAATTTGACTGTCTGAACGAAGTGAGTTTCAAATTTTCTTTCTGTGAGCAATATAAATAGAAACTATTTTTTCTTAGAGAATTTTATTTTTTACAAGTTTGCAACAGCCCCCACACTCTAATTTTTAAAGCTGTGGATTGGAGCAGGAACTCTTCCTCCTCTGTTGATAAATCTTTCACAGCTGAATTTATTTACAGGCATAATAGGTGCATATCCCAAAAGTCCTCCGAACTCAACCTGTTCTCCCACACCTTTTCCTATTACAGGAATAAGTCTTGCAGCAGTAGTTTTGTTGTTTATCATTCCGATAGCAGATTCGTCAGCAATTATTCCTGAAATTGTAGCTGCAGAAGTATCTCCCGGAATTGCAATCATATCAAGTCCCACAGAACATACACAAGTCATAGCTTCAAGTTTTTCAAGAGTAAGTGCTCCTATTTCAGCAGCTGTTATCATAGCATGGTCCTCACTTACCGGAATAAATGCTCCGCTAAGTCCTCCCACATAAGATGAAGCCATTACTCCCCCTTTTTTAACATTGTCGTTAAGAATTGCCAGAGCTGCTGTTGTTCCCGGTGCTCCTGCGTGTTCAAGTCCCATTTCCTGAAAAATTTCTCCGATACTGTCCCCCACAGCAGGAGTAGGTGCAAGTGATAAATCTATTATTCCGAAAGGCACATTAAGTCTTCTTGCAGCTTCCTGAGCCACTATCTGTCCCACTCTTGTTATTTTAAATGCAGTTTTCTTAACTGTTTCGCAAAGCATTTCAAAATCTCCGTCTCTTACTTCCATAAGAGCTCTTTTTACAACTCCCGGTCCGCTGACACCAACATTTATTACACAATCAGCTTCTCCAACACCGTGAAATGCTCCGGCCATAAATGGATTATCTTCAACAGCATTACAGAATACAACAAGTTTTGCACAACCGATACTGTCATTGTCCTTTGTCATTTCAGCTGTTTCTTTTATAACTTCTCCCATTCTTTTTATGGCATCCATATTCAGCCCGTTTCTTGATGTTCCCACATTTATTGACGAACAAACTCTTTCTGTAACTGCAAGAGCTTCGGGAATTGAGTCAATAAGTTTTCTGTCTGACGGAGTACATCCTTTATGTACAAGAGCCGAAAATCCTCCGATAAAGTTTACTCCGCAGTCTGCCGCTGCTCTGTCAAGAGTTTTGGCAATGCTTACATAAGAGTCTGTTTTGCATCCTGCCGCTGCTATTGCAATAGGTGTAACTGAAATTCTCTTGTTTACAACAGGAATTCCGAATTGTTTTGCTATATCATCTCCAACTTTTACCAAATTTTTGGCATAAGAAGTTATTTTTTTATAAATATTTTCGTTAAATTTATCTACATCAGGGTCGGCACAGTCAATCAGACTGATACCCATTGTAATTGTTCTTACATCAAGCTTTGCTTCCGCTATCATACGGTTAGTTTCCTGTATTTCTACTCTGGAAATCATAGAAGTCCTCCTTGGTTTTTCTGGATTATATTTTTATTATATACGGTGCATACAGTTGAAAATATCTTCGTGCTGAGTAGTTATGATTACTCCAAGTTCTTTCCCTATTTCTGAAAGTTCTTCACTTACTGCTTCCATAGGTTTTGAAGCTTCTGACATTTCAACAATCATCATCATATTAAAATATCCGCTTACAATAGTTTGTGAAATATCAAGAATATTTACATTCACACTTGATAAATAAGTACAAACTTTTGCTATAATCCCTACTTTATCTGTCCCCAAAACAGTAATAATACACTTCATTACTTACCTCCTGAATTCCTTTTTTTATATTTTAATTTCTATTTTGTACAATTCCGCCGGTTAACTTATTATATCATTTATTCCTGCTCTTGTGCAAAGCTAAATCAAAATATATTTCTCTTCCAGCTTCCTTTCCAAGCATACAGACTCATAAGCACAAGTCCCACAAACCATGAAACAGGATACAGCAGATAAATTATATCTATATCGTCAAATCTCGGAACAATAAAGTGTATCCACACAATACGGAACAGACAAAGAGAGATAAGAAGAATTACCATAGGAGGAACTGTTTTTCCTGTACCTCTGATTGTTCCCGCCAGCCCGTGCATAATACTCAATAAAAAATAGAACGGACAGAAATATTTCATTGCCTGTATTCCATAATACATAACATCTTTATCTGTTGTAAAAATTCCCATAAAGAAATCGGAAAACATAAGAAGTACAGCTCCCAATACAGCAGTATAAGCTACACCCATGATTATTACAACCCACATTCCTTTTTTCAGACGGTCAGTCTTTCCTGCTCCGTAATTCTGTCCAGTAAAAGTTGTTACAGCCATACTGAAACTCATTATCGGCAGAATATTAAATCCGTCAATTTTCAGATAAGCTCCAAATCCTGCCATTGCTTTTGCCCCAAATGTATTGACACTTGACTGTACCAAAACATTTGAAAAAGATATTACTGTATTTTGAACTGCTGTAGGAAGTCCTATTTTTATAATTCTTCCCGCCATTCTTCTGTAAATTTTTATCTCTCTGAATCTCAGCCGATAATTTTCCGGAACTTTTGAAAGAAACATAAGTATCAGGATACAAGAAACTATCTGACTGATATTTGTTGCAATGGCTGCTCCGGCTATTCCCATTTTCAACACATTAATAAGAAGTATATCCAGAATTATATTCAAAACGGAAGCAGATCCTAAATAAATAAGAGGCCGTTTGGAATCTCCGACAGCATTTAAAATTCCCGCAGCCATATTATACACAACACTGAAAAAAAGTCCTGCCGAATAAAGTCTTAAATAGACCACTGACTGTGTCATTACTTCTTCCGGCGTTCTCATCATTTTTAAAATTTTTGGTGTAAAAATTATTCCCGCAGCTGTAAGAATAATTCCCAAAACTATTGAAATTGCAACAGCTGTATGCACAGAAAGACGGACACCTTTTTTATTTCCCGCTCCTGTAAACTGAGATACCACAACTCCTGCTCCTGCCGAAGCTCCCATACTGAAAGCTATCAGCAGATTTATTATTGAGGTGCTTGAACCTACTGCTGCCAGAGCATTGCTCCCCACATAATTTCCCACAATAATGGAATCCACTGTATTATACATCTGCTGAAGCAGATTTCCCAAAATCATCGGTATTGAAAAAAATAAAATCTTTTTCCAAATATTTCCCTCTGTCATAAGATTTTTTCCTGTTCCTGCCGAAACACCTTCCCCCATTTTATCCTCCCTGTATTTCAAATAAAAATTTTTCATAATTTATATTATAGTAATATCTCTTTTTTATAGCAAATAATTTTTATATATGAAATGTATTAAAAAAAGAGAAGGATTTCTCCTTCTCTTCTCCTTAAAAGCCCATTAGGTTTTCTTATTTAGTTATTTCTGATACTACTCCAGAAGCTACTGTTCTTCCACCTTCTCTGATAGCGAATCTTAATCCTACTTCCATTGCGATTGGGTGGATTAATTCTACTGACATTGTGATGTTGTCTCCTGGCATTACCATTTCTACACCTTCTGGTAAGTTTACTGCTCCTGTTATATCTGTTGTTCTAAAGTAGAATTGTGGTCTGTATCCTGTGAAGAATGGAGTATGTCTTCCTCCTTCTTCTTTAGTTAATACGTATACTTCTCCGTTGAAGTTTGTATGTGGGTGGATTGTTCCTGGTTTAGCCAGTACTTGTCCTCTTTCTACTTCTTCTTTCTTAGTTCCTCTTAATAGAGCTCCAATGTTGTCTCCTGCTTGACCTTGATCAAGAAGTTTTCTGAACATTTCTACTCCTGTACAAGTTGTTTTTGTTGTTGGTCTGATTCCTACTATTTCTACTTCTTCTCCAACTTTAATGATTCCTCTTTCTACTCTTCCTGTTACAACTGTTCCTCTTCCTGTTATAGTGAATACGTCTTCTATTGGCATTAGGAATGGTAAGTCTACTGTTCTTTCTGGAGTTGGGATGTAAGAATCTACTGCATCCATTAGAGCCATGATTTGGTTAACCCATTTCTCTTCTCCGTTTAATGCTCCTAAAGATGATCCGATGATTACTGGTACTTCGTCTCCTGGGAATCCGTATTCTGTTAAGATTTCTCTTACTTCCATTTCAACTAGTTCTAGTAATTCTTCGTCGTCTACCATGTCTGCTTTGTTTAAGTATACTACGATGTATGGAACTCCAACCTGTCTAGAAAGTAGGATGTGTTCTCTTGTTTGAGGCATTGGACCGTCTGCTGCAGAAACAACTAGGATCGCTCCGTCCATTTGAGCTGCTCCTGTAATCATGTTTTTAACATAGTCCGCGTGTCCTGGACAGTCTACGTGAGCATAGTGTCTTTTTTCTGTTGTATACTCAATGTGAGCTGTGTTGATTGTTATTCCTCTTTCTCTTTCTTCTGGAGCAACGTCGATTTTATCGAAGTCTACTTTTTCAGCAAGTCCTCTGTCTGATAATACTTTAGATATTGCTGCTGTTGTTGTTGTTTTTCCGTGGTCAACGTGCCCGATTGTTCCAATGTTTACATGGGGTTTGCTTCTGTCAAATTTTTCTTTTGCCATTTTGTCCTCCTAAATTTCATATTTTATTAAATATTTATATTTTGTGCCCGGCACACAAGTGCCGGACTTAGTTTAAAAAACTTTAAGTTTTTAAGTTTCGTAAAGATTTATTATCTTCCTCTTTCAGCTTTTATAGCATCTTGAATTGCTCTTGGAACTGCTACATATTCTTCAAATTCCATTGAGTAGTTAGCTCTTCCTTGAGATTTAGATCTTAAATCAGTTGCATAACCGAACATTTCTGATAAAGGTACTTTTGCGTCAACGATTTTAGCACCGTTTCTGTCTGTCATACCACCTATCATACCTCTTCTAGAGTTGATATCTCCGATGATATCTCCCATATATTCTTCAGGAGTAGTTACTTCTACTTTGAAGATTGGCTCAAGGATAACTGGTTTACATTTTTCAGCACCTTGTTTCATAGCCATAGATCCTGCAATCTTGAACGCCATTTCTGATGAGTCAACTTCGTGGAATGATCCATCATAAAGTGTTACTTTAACTCCAACAAGTGGATATCCTGCAACAACTCCGTTTTCAAGTGCTTCTCTACATCCTTTTTCTACTGCAGGGATATATTCTCTAGGAATTGCTCCTCCAGTAATTTCGTTAACAAATTCGAAATCTTTTCCAGGGTTAGGCTCAACTTTAATCTTAACGTGTCCGTATTGTCCTTTACCTCCAGATTGTTTTGCATATTTAACTTCTTGCTCAGTAGAAGCAGTGATTGTTTCTCTGTAAGCAACTTGTGGTTTACCAACTGTAGACTCAACTTTGAATTCTCTTCTCATTCTGTCTACGATGATATCAAGGTGAAGTTCTCCCATTCCTGAAATGATTGTTTGACCAGTTTCTTCGTCAGATTTAACTCTGAATGTAGGGTCTTCTTCAGCAAGTTTTGCAAGTGCAATTCCCATTTTTTCTTGGTCTGCTTTTGTTTTTGGCTCAACAGCAACAGAGATAACCGGATCTGGGAATTCCATTTTTTCAAGAATTATAGGAGATTTTTCATCACATAGAGTATCTCCTGTAGTTGTATTTTTTAATCCAACTACTGCTGCGATATCTCCGCAGTATACAACTTCTTTCTCTTCTCTTTTGTTAGCGTGCATTTGAAGAAGTCTTCCCATTCTTTCTTTTTGTCCTTTAGTTGAGTTAAGAACATAAGAACCTTTTTCAACAATACCAGTGTATACTCTGAAGAATGTTAATCTTCCAACAAATGGGTCTGTCATAACTTTGAATGCTAAAGCTGCGAAAGGAGCGTCGTCTCCGATTGGAAGTTCGATTACTTTCTCAGGATCTTTAACATCTGTACCTTTTATAACACCTTTTTGAGTAGGTGCAGGCATATATAAAGTGATAGCATCTAGTAATGGCTGGATACCTCTGTTTCTGAATGCTGTTCCGCATAATACAGGGATAATCATGTTTCCGATAGTTCCTGCTCTAAGAGCTTTTTTGATTTCTTCGTTAGAAACTTCTTCTCCACCTAGATATTTTTCCATTAATTCATCATCACATTCAACAACAGATTCAATCATGAATTCTCTTGCTGCTTCAGCTTCATCAGCTAACTCAGGTCTTATATCTCTGATTTCAAAGTTTTGACCTTTGTCATCTAAGTAAACTGTTTCTTTCATTTCGATAAGGTCGATGATTCCTTCGAAGTCATCTTCAGCACCGATTGGTAACTGGATAGGTACAGGGTTTGCTCCTAATTTTTCTTTAATGTCGTTTACACACATTTTGAAGTCTGCACCGATTCTGTCCATTTTATTGAAGAATGCCATTCTAGGTACACCGTATTTGTCAGCTTGTCTCCATACAGTTTCAGACTGAGGCTGAACTCCGTCAACTGCAGAGAATACTGCAACCGCACCGTCTAGGACTCTAAGAGATCTTTCAACCTCAACTGTAAAGTCCACGTGTCCTGGTGTGTCTATTATATTTATTCTGTGATTTTTCCAGAAACATGTTGTAGCAGCAGAAGTAATTGTGATACCTCTTTCTTGCTCTTGCTCCATCCAGTCCATTGTAGCAGCTCCGTCGTGAACTTCTCCAAGGTTGTGGTTAACTCCAGTATAGAAAAGGATTCTTTCTGTAGTAGTAGTTTTACCAGCGTCGATGTGAGCCATGATACCAATGTTTCTAGTCATTTCTAATGAAACTTGTCTAGCCATTTAGTGTTTTCCTCCTCGTTATTACGCTAAATACAAATTAATATTTATAGTGTGCGAACGCTCTGTTAGCTTCAGCCATTCTATAAGTATCTTCTTTTTTCTTAACAGTTGCACCTTCGTTGTTAGATGCTGCGATTAATTCAGCTGCTAACTTCTCAACCATTCCGTACTCTTTTCTTTCTCTTGTGTAAGTAACAAGCCATCTTAAAGCTAGAGTTTGTTGTCTTTCAAGTCTTACTTCAGTAGGTACTTGGTAAGTAGCTCCTCCGATTCTTCTTGATCTTACTTCGATTTGAGGTTTAATGTTTTCTAAAGCTTGTTTGAATACATCGTACCCCTCTTTACCAGTTTTTTCTTTTATTAAATCCATTGCTGAATAGAATATAGATTCTGCTAATGATTTTTTCCCATCTACCATGAATGCATTTATAGTTTTAGTAACTACCTTATCAGAATATCTTGAATCAGGTAATACTTCTCTTTTAACTGCTGCTCTTCTTCTTGACATTTAAACTGTTCACCTCCCTAATTAATTACGCTTTTTTTACACCGTATTTTGATCTTGATTGTTTTCTGTTGTTTACTCCAGCTGTATCCAGAGCTCCTCTGATTATTTTGTATCTAACCCCTGGTAAGTCTTTTGTTCTTCCACCTCTTACAAGTACGATT
>UQXM01000020.1 GCA_900545035.1 uncultured Fusobacterium sp.
AAGCCGGAATGGATGATTGTACGTATCGTACCGGTTATTCCGCCCGAACTCCGCAAAAAAGAGGGAGGATTTAATCTTTTTAAGAAAAAAGAAAAAACTTCGGAATTTAAAGATTATAAAATATATTATATACTGGACAGAAAAATTACAGAAAATGAGAAAGGAACATACAAATATTATCCCAACGGAAATCTGGCCGAAGAAAATTTAAAATGTTATGAGGGAAAAGATTTAAAAAAAATTTACAGAGAATATGATGAAGCGGAAAATATTATTTATGAAGCTCTTTATATCAACGGCAAAGAAACAAAAAAATTCTCTTCATTGGAAGAATATGAAAAATTAAAATCAAAAGATTTTTGTGAAATATTTTATCCTGACGGGAAAAAAGCATACGAAAAAAATCTTGTTCTGCTTTCCGAACTTAATGAAAAAGCCGTTTCTGAAAAATATTATAATAAAGAAGAAATCCTTTTATATGAAAGTGAAATCCCTTTATCTGATATTTTTTTCAGCAGTGATTTTCTGAAAAGAGATAAAAAACTTTCGGGAGCGGGAAATCCGTTTCTACAGAAAATAAAAAAATACAGAAATAACGGAAAACTTTTATATGAAGAAAATTTTTATTTCGAGGGAGAAAATATTATTTTCACAAAAAAAAGTTATTTTGAAAACGGCAGTATATTTTACGACGAACAGGAAACAATAAATAAAGAAGATTATTTCAAAATATTAAATAAAAAAGCAGAAAAAGAAAGTATAAACTCAAAATATTTTTTAAAAAGATATGATGAAAATAAAAATCTCAAATATCACGAAGAATGGGACGGAGAAAAAACTGTCAGCAGATATTACGGCGAAAATAATATTTTAGTAAAAGAAGTTGTCAATGAATAGAAAATTATCAGTCAAACGGAGAAAATTGTTATGAGAAAAACTGAACTGCAGAATGAGAAAAAACAATTTGGAATATATGGATTTTTTATAATTTTTTCGGCTTACATTTTTAAACTTTTTATTTTACGAACAGCAGAAAATATGTATTTCAGCTATACTTTATCTTCGTTTGCCGATTTGGAAATGCAGACAGCTGAAATAATTTCAAATTTTATAATAACTGCTTTTATTGTAAAATTTTTAGTTAAACCTGAACTTTTGTGCAGCGGTATTTTCAAAAAATTTATAATAAATTTTTTAATTCCCGCTTTTATCCTGCTTTTTATTGAAAATTTTATTGATGAAATATTTTATGAAGCTGCAAAATATGAATTTTGGATTTATTTTGTTACAACATTGTTTGCTGTTGTAAAATTTTTAAAAGGATTTATCTGGGTAAGCGGAATTTTTATTTTTATAAGCAAAAAAACTTTTACACTTTTGGATTTTTTTAAAAAACTCAAAGAAAGAGTTTCATTGATTGTCGTTATGCCTCTTATTGTATTTTTAAGTCTTATAAATCCGCTTATTTTTGATTTAAAAACTTTGAGAAGTGTTTTATACAATGATATTTTTGGAAAAATGGGAAGTTTCTTAGAGGTAGTTATCTATTTTATTACAGTATCTGCGTCAATTTATACAATTCTTGAAATTTTCCTGTTTTTTATAAATATGCTGACAAAATCTTCTGATGAAATTATTAATTGTAAAAACAGCTGTGATGTTTTTTTGACAGCAGAATTTATTAAAAGCAATATGCCTTTTTTTATTTTAAAAATTGTTGCCCCGCAAGCTGTATTAATATATATGTATAATTTTTTCAGCAATATATCACAAAATTCAAGTGGAATGACAAAAATATTTGCAGAGATATTCCCAATTATTCTGATTGTTTTGGTTGAAACATTTGTTATAAAATCTATTCTTTCTCTGCTTAAAATTAAAATAAAACACACTTTTATTATACCCCTGTGGTACGGTCTTATATCAATATTTGTTATAGGAAATTTTTTCAAAAAAATTTTTATAACATTTTTCGGAACACCGGAAAATATTTTCAGTACAAGTTTGTATCTGCTATTTCTGTTATGGTCTGCAGGTATTTATACAATATTTATAATCTGCATGAGCTGGCTTTCGGAGAGTCCGAGAAAAATTAATATACTTCTTCCCTTTGCTTTTATGTATTCTGTAAATCCTCTGAAAACATCATTGACAGCTTTGGCAGGCTTTACTGTTTTTCTTTCTCAATATACTGCTGCCGAAAATTTTGGCAGAGTTATGCAAATTGGTATTTTATCAAATTTTTCATTTCTGTTGATTTTGTTTTCTGCGGTCATTACAGGAAGTGCTTTTTTATTTTATTTGGTATATAAATTTACAAAAAAAATATAAAAAGAGGGAGTGCTGCATTTATAAAATTTTATTTTTTACAAATTTGCAGCAATCCCCTGTTTATATTATTTAAGATTATCATTTACCTTAAACATCTTTTTTAATTTACTCCCGTTTTTCTTTTTTATTTTTACACCTATGCTGCTTTTTATTACATTTCCGTTTCTGTCATATTCTTTAAATAAATCACAAAGTTCTCCGTTATTATATTCTGCATAGTCATATTCAGAATTCCATTTGTTGCTTCCGTCTTTATATTTTTTATAATAAGCTGCACTTTCCAAAGTCCCGTCATCTTCTCTGTATTCTTTTATTGTTTCCTCCAAAAAATCTCCATATTCTATTTTTCTTATCATTTTTCCGCTTTCATTGAAAACTTTTCTTTCTGTCGGGTCGCCGTCTTCATCAAAAATATTTATGATATGTATTGTTCCGTCAGGATAATATACTTTTTCTTCTCCCACTTTCTTTTCATTTGATAAATGATTAAAAACTTTTTTTAGATTTCCGTTTTCATAGTAATATTTAAATTCTCCCTTGTTTCTGCCATTTAAATAATTTAGTTCTGATTCTAAATTTCCGTTTTCAAAATAATATTTTGAAGTGCCGTTCAGTTCATCATCTTTATACATTTTTTCTGATTCTAAATTTCCGTTTTCAAAATAATATCTTGAAGTACCGTTCAGGTCACCGTCTTTATACATCTCTTCTGATTTCAGATTGCCGTTATCATAGAAAAGTTTTTTTACTCCATCATATTTATCATTTTTATATTCTATTTCCTCCAGAAGCACACCGTATCTGTCGTAATACATATAAATCCCATTTAAAACACCGTCTTTATATTCTGCTTTTTCACATATTTTTCCGTCTTCATAATATTTTTTATAAATTCCGTCCAATTTTCCATTTTTATAATTTTTTAAAATTTCGATTTTTCCGGGATAATAAAATATTTTTACTTCCCCTTCAAACAGTCCGTTTTTATATGTTCCCTCTTCATAAAGGTCTCCATCATAAGCATATTTTTTATAATTTCCGTGTAAAAGATTGTCTTTGTATGTTCCCTCTTCACGAAGTTTTCCGTCATCATAATATTTTTTATAGCTTCCCTGCAAGAGATTATCTCTGTATGTTCCCTCTTCATAAAGTTTTCCGTCATCATAATATTTTTTATAGTTTCCCTGCAAAAGATTATCTTTATATGTTCCTGTCCAAATAATATTTCCCTCTTTGTTATATTGCTTAGATTCTCCATTTCTCATTCCGTTTTTTACTTCTGTAATATAATAGCTTTCATCTTCCCCATATTCTTTTAAAGTTTCCCCTTCCAATTTTGGCTCAAAAACTTCCCCCTCAAAAGTAACATCTTCCACTCTTTCATAATAATTAATTGCATTTCTTTCTTGTGTAATATATTTTGCTTCTTTCGGAGATACTATGCTTGAAAAAAGAAGATAGCCGTGATATCTGTTAAGAAGCTCATATGTATCTGTTCTCGGAAGATTTTCTATTTTTAATTTTATATCTTCTTTTGATGTTTTTTCAAAAGCTTCATTTAAGATATCGAAATCTTTGTTTACATCTTCTATTTTTTCCATTTTTTCAATATATGAAAGAGCATCATCTGCAAGAATTCTTTCATCAATAATGTTTATACTCAAAATAGTATAATCAAAAGTTTTTGTTCCTTTCATATATTTTACAAATTCATAAATCTGTTTTCTGTACCACTCTTTGTCTTCGTCATTTCTCACTCTTCCGAAAATATATATTCTTCCTCTCAAAGGATGAAAATTTCTCTCTTCTGTAAGATATCCTCTCCTTATTATCTCATCCAAAAAATTTGTTCTTTCATAATATCCGTCAAGTTCAAAAACAGCCAGAACATTTTCTCCGAATAATTTTTTTAATCTTTTTCCGTAAAATTCATTGGCTGATTCTTTCAGCAAAACTGCTCCGTAATTATCTCCCGGCTCATTTGTAGGATATATTTCCACAAATCCTGTTCCCCAATAATATGGGTCGTTTTCTTTATGTGTCCCTATATAACTTTTTGGATAAACAACTCTTGCCTCATACCATTCTTTGTCGTTTATTTTTCTTCTTCCCATATACCCTATGAAAAATTCTTCTCCATAAGTTTTTGTTAAATAATTATCCAGTCTTTTGTAGGCACTTCCCGAAGTGTTGTTTCCACAATGAATTATACCCAATATAATAAAAAAAGCTATAACTACTCCTATTGTTATTCTTTCAGGATTTTTTAAACTCATCTTTTCCCTCCAAACAAAATTTTTCTGTTTATTTTTTTTCTTCGTGGGCAAGTTTTTTCTGTGTCTGACATATACTTGCAGAAATATAACTGTAAAGGACTTTCAATATTATCCCAATCATATTTATTTTCATAAAAATAAATTCTCTGTCATCATCTGTTAATACTCCGGCATCATCAAATGCCATAAAAAAGAAAGCAACACACCATATTATTATAATTATTGCAATAAAAAATATTCCTGTCAGCAGACTTTTCAAAAGAAATTTTTTCATATATTTTCCTCTGAATTTTTCATCATTGTAAAAATATACAACAAGTCCTATGAAATAAAAAATATACAGCATATAATTAATATTCAGTGTCAGAAGTCCCAAAAGAAAGATAAAAGGCTCTATCGTCCAATCTTTTGTGTTTTCCCAGATTCTTTCATAAAAATTATTCATAATCCAATCTCCTTACTGTTTTCATAGACAACATTTCCGTTTCTGTCAAAAAACTTTTCCGCTTCTTTGTTTCCCTCTCTCTTCATCTCATAATATCTGCTGTTGTCTGCTCTGTTTTCTGCGTAATACAACATTTCCCCATACATATCTCTGCCGTTGTAAATTGTTTTTGACAAAAGAACCCCTGTATCGTAATATTGTTCTGCCACAAGATTTTGAGATTTTTCATCATAATATTGGTTGGTTTTCAGCTGTCCGTTTTCATAATATTCTTTTCCCACAGATTGCTTTTTGCCATTTTTGTAATAAATAATATATTCCGGATTTTTATTATCGTAATAGCTTCTGATTTCTTCGGTTTTAAGTTTTTCTTTTCTGGTAATTTTAGATGTAAGCTGTCCGTCAGAATTATATTCCTCTTCGTATTCGGAGATTTCTCTGTCCTCGTCAGAATATGAAAAAATTTCTTTTTTCTGAATATTTCCATTAACATAATAATCTATTTTCATTTTTTTATTTTTCTCAAAAGAATAATCTGTTACACTCTCGGGATTTCCGTTTTTGTAATAAGTTTTGTGTATTCCCACAGGAACATCTTCTTTATATTCTCTTTCAGAATAAAGTTTGTCGGAATTGTAAAAATATACTTTCTGAACGCCGTCAAATTTTCCGTTTTTATAATTATAATCTAAAAGAATATTTCCGTCAGGAGAATATGCTTTGTATTCTCCGTTTCTGCTTTCTTTTTCTTCCTCTTCCGAAGTTATAAGTTTTCCCTCTTCATTATATTCTTCAGTGATATCCCCTTTTTCTATATATTTAAGAACCCCGTTCCGTCTGTAATATTCTTCTGTCCCATTATGCCATTTACTTTTTAAAACTCCGTCAGGATAATATTCATATTTTGGAATTGTTTTCTCCTTTTCCCATTTTTCTTCTCTCTCTTTTATCTCTTGATTATGAGCAATATATTTTTTTATAACAGGAAAATACGGAACAAAATCTTTTGCAGTAAAAATTATTGCCAATACAAGCACTGCAATTTTTAATTGTGTATCATATTTTTTATTATTTTTATTTTCCATAAAGCAGTTCTCCTATTTCTTAGACTCTTTCTTTAAATCGCCGTTTATTGAATAAATTCTTTCTGTTTTACTTGATATAAGGTCTTCTTCATTTCCGTCCCAAACTGTTATACTTTCCCGTCTGACTTTTCCGTTTTTGTGATAACCAATCCAACTTTCTCTTTCCTGTCCCGCAGCGTAGTCTATAGTTTCCATTATTATTTCGTAATAAATATTTCCATCTTTGTCATAAAATTTTTCATCTTTTCTTTGGCTGGCAAAAGTAAGTAAATATTCTAATTTTCCCTTTTCATTATATCTTTTCAGCTCGCAGACAACTTCGGCAGCACCTGCAATTTTTTTGGTTATTGTTTCTTTTTTGTTGTAATAGATTTTTCCGTTTTTATGATAACTTGTTGTTTCAAAAATTGTATATTTATCATTGTCTTCAAATTTTTCAATATAAACAGGCTGTCCTTGAGGAGTATATTTTTTTACAATTTTTATATCCCGTTTTATTTTTCCCTCGTATTCGTCCCAAAGTCCAAGATAAGATTCTTTAACTTTAATTTCATAAAGCTCGGGACGGCTTTCCTGCTCCAGAACCAAAACTCCCTCTTTTGTGTAATATTTTTCCATTTTTATATTTTTATCTGTAAAATATTTTTCGTATGCTGTTTTTCCGTTGGGATAAAATATTTTGTAAGG
Source organism: uncultured Fusobacterium sp. (assembly GCA_900545035.1). Taxonomy (GTDB): domain Bacteria; phylum Fusobacteriota; class Fusobacteriia; order Fusobacteriales; family Fusobacteriaceae; genus Fusobacterium_B. Next base: position 6,825 of record UQXM01000020.1, read on the forward strand.
TTTGTCATCCCTTATTATTTCACAATATTTTTTATAATTTTCCAAATCTGATTTTATCGTTTCGTTATTTATTTCTATCTCTTCTGAAAGCATTTTTCCGCTTTCGTCATAATGTCTTCTTTCATAGTGTCTTTTACCTTCTTTATCCCAAAAAACTATATTTTCATATTTTTTGTTTCCGTTTGGAAAATATTCTCTTATGCTGTTTTCATCTTCTTTTTTCACAATATTGTCTTCACTGCATGAATATATCTCTTCTGTGGTTTCTCCGTTTTCATTATATCTGTAAATATCCTCATACACCAAAATTCCATAATTCCATTTTCTTGAAAAGCTGAACTCATCTGTGCTGTTTTTCTCTGTCAATTTCGTTCTGTCATATTCTTTATGGTACAGCTGAGTAGTTTTTGTAAAAATATCATCTTTTACATCATGCTTAAATGTCATTCCGGTAACACAAGATATCTTTGTTCTTCCCTCAGGAGTATAAATATCCTTTGCGTCATCGCTTTTAATATAGACATATTTTTTTGTTCCGTCCTTGCAGAATATTCTTTCCCACAAAGTTCCGTCTTCAAAAAATTTTTCTTCCAAAAAAGGCTCTCCGTCAGCATATCTTATTGCAGATTTCAAAGCTCCGCTTTCATAATATTTCCTTTCCTGAACCATTACCCCGTCTTTGTAATCTTCCTCTTTGACTTTGATTTGTGTTTCGGAATTTATATATTCCATATAACCTGTATATAATTTTTCTGTGCCTTTTATATAATATTTTCCGTCTTTCAAAACTATTTCCACTAAATCATAATCTGTTTTCTCTCCTGCAAAAGCAAAAGAAGAAAATAAAAATACTGCCAAAATTATTTTTTTTAACATAATACTCCTTTTACTGCTCATTTTGTTGTTTATTTTGATTTTTGTAAGATTTTATTTTAAACAGCTGATAAAAATAAGACCCTGTAAATGAAAATACAATTCCCACAAGACATTTTAAAACAGCAAGAACAATAAAATCTTCATAGTCCCAATTATAAGGAAGTATCTCAACCAATACCAAAGCAAAAACAAAACGAAAAGCAAATGCTGCAGCACCTGCAAATACCCAGTACAAAAGTTTATAATTTTTATCTTTATACCAATACCAAAATACTCCTCCGTGAGCAGCTAACGCAATGAGTTTATTGAGTGTCTCGTCATCATACCCCATTGCAGTCATTACCGAATCAACAACAATTAAAATAAAATAACACCAAAATACATAATAATCAAGATATTTATCTTCTCCTGCCATAATAAAATCCTCCCGTTAATTTTTTTATTTTCTGTATTTATTTTTCCTGATTACATCGTTCTAAAATTTGATTCAGCATATCAATTTCTTCCTGAAGCACATTTTCCTTATCAAAATAATATGGAAGGTGCATTTTCCATGTATACATATATTTCCAATGCTTTTCACTGAATTTTTGTGTTATGGTTTTGTTGTTATCGGCAAAAATTTTCCATACCACACAATCACATGATTTTCTGTATATCTCTTCTATTCTTAAATTTCCCATATTGTCATATATTCTCACAGGAGCTGTCAATTTTCCGGCTTCATCAAAAATAATTTTTATAAAAATCGTTCCGTCAGGATAATATATTAATTTTTCTCCCTGCAGATAATCTGTCATTGAAATAATTATTCCATTTTCGGCATAAGTTTTTTCAACCAGTTTTTCATTTTTTGCATATATAATTTTCTTTATGCAAATATTTTCTGTATTGCAGTATCTGCTTACTCCGTCTTTCTTTCCGTGTTTGTAATTTATTTCAGCATATCCTCCGTCTTTCTGCTCTTCTCTCACAATCCCGTATTTTGAAAAATCTGCATCATACATATAATTTTTTATCATTTTATCACTCTGTTTATTTACTATGAACAGAACACAAAGAGCCAATACTGTTATCAATACTTCTGTGGGAAAAGTCTGTTCTTTTTCATGCTTTGGATATTCTTCAATTACAAATCTTTCTCCCAGATTTTCTTTAATGATAAACAGAAATTTTCCATAACGGCTTAAAGCTGTATTTATCCTTGTTTTTCTTCCGCTTTTTTCTGTTATTTCGGTTGTGCCGTTTGTTCTTATTTCAAACCTCTCAATATTATCAAAATAAATTTTTCTGCTCAATTTTAATTTTATATAATTTTCTGCCAAATTTATTTTAACAGAATTGAATATAATAAATCCCAAAAAAAGTACCAATATTGCAAAATTTATAAAATTTTCCACATACATGGCAGGACTTGTATAAAAATCTATAAAAGATACATAATTAATTGTGTATTTCAGCATATAATATTGATATATCTCAAAAGCCAGTATCAGCAGCGATATCAAAATTATATATACAGCAGGAATATGAAAAGTTTCCTTTTCTTTTATCTCTTCTCTGTTGTTTTCAGCTTCTTTTAACAGCTCAAGCAGTTTTTCTTTCTCCATAACTGTTCTCCCTCTTCAAAATGTTTTATATGTATATTCTAATTTTGTCAAAAACAACTCCGCTCATAAGCAGATATAAATGAATAAAAAATCCACATCCTGCAAGTACAGTAATCAAAATTAAAAGTCTGTTATCTTTAAAACTTCTGAGTGCCGATGTCGCAACTGCAACGATATTATAAAATCCGACAATAAACATTTCAATGGGAAGAATGAAAAGATGAAGTCCTTGAATATGATTAAATGCAGTACACATTCCGTATATATATACGCAGATACTTGCCACATCTCCAAAGAAAATATATTTGAAATTTTTTTCTCTGTTCTTTTCTCTGCATCCTGCTATAAAATTTGCAAAGAGTACAATTCCTCTGAAAGGATGATAAAGGTGAGCACCAACATAAAATATTGCACCCATAACTCTGTCATCATATATTGCTCCCCCAATACAGAAAATAAAATACATCACTGTCCATACTATAAAAAATTTATTCAACTTTACATTTGCATATTTTTCATTTTCAATTTTCCCCATAAACCATTTCCTCCATTGAAATTTTTATCAATTATTTTTAATCAGAAAAAGTCAGTTGTAAATTTTTTCTTCTATCAATTTTCCTGCTTCATCATATTCTTTTTCATACAATGACTTTCCGTCTTTATATAACCTTTCTATATTAAGATTTCCATTGCTGTAATAATAATCTCTGTATATTCCATCAAGTTCATCTTCTTTAAAGTTTTCCTCGAGCACTAATGTTTTCTTATCAAATAATTTGTGTACTCCATGACGCAGTCCGTTTTTATATTCATCTATCTTATGTATATTTCCTTCATCATCGTATTCTACATTTCGTCCGTCAAATTTCCCGTTTTTATATTCTTCTATTTTATATATCTGACCATTTTTTTCATAATATTCTATTCTTTGTCCATGCAGTTTGCCGTCTTTATACTCTTCTTTTTTAAGAAGAACTCCCGAATATGATAAATGTTTATAAGTTCCGTCTAATTTTCCATTTTTATAATATGCACTTACAAAGATATTTCCGTTTCCGTAATAATCTTTATACTCTCCGTCCAACAGCCCGTTTTTATATGTTTCTTCTTGGTCAATATCACCGTCATCATAATATTTTCTCAATTTTCCATTTAAAACACCATTTTTATATAATCTTTCTTCAGAAATTTTTCCGTCAGAATCATATATTTTTAATTCTCCCTCTTGAAGTCCGTTTACATATTTTCCCTCTTCAATAAGAATGCCTTTTGAAGTATAACCTCTGTATTCTCCATGCAGTTTGTTGTTTTTAAATGTTCCTGTCCAAAGAATATTTCCTTCTTCATCATACCTTGTGGAGTTTCCGTTTTTCATACCATTTTTTGTTTCTGTAATATAATAAGTATTTCCCGCTCCCAGTTCTCTGACAGTTCCGTCAGGATATTTTGGCTCTTCTCCGTTAAAAAGAATATTTTCTTTTGATTCATAATTATTTGGATACATTCTTCCTGTTATATTGTTCATTGCTCTTTTTGGAGATACAATATTTGAAATAAGCAAATCTGCATTATATTTTTTCAATGTTTTATCAAGAAGTTTTCCTTTAGGTAATTTTTCTATAATTGATTTCATATCTTTATTCAAAATATTTTGAGACAGCTCACATAATATCTTATTATTTTTATTAAGTTTTTCAGCTTCATCAATAATATTGTTATTTGCTTCTTTAATAATCTTATTTGCTGATTCTCTAATATCTGTAAAAATATTATCATCTGTCAATATTTTTTCATCTATAATACGGAAATTTATTTCTGCATATTCAAAATTTTTGGTTTCTTTCATATATTCTATAAAATTATAAATTTTTTCTCTGTATACCTCTTTTTCTTTATCATTTTCCACTTTGCCGAAAATATATATATTGGCTTTTAAAGAAGGATGATTTTTGTCAGGAAATTCTTTGTAAAGTCTTCTCTTTCTTTCCATTTCCTTTTGAAAATCAAAATCTTTTTCTTTACGCTCTTCCCACATATCAAAATCTACATTAAAAGCAACTATTATATTTTCTCCAAACAGCTCTTTTAATTTTGGTGTATAAAAATTATTTGCTGATTCATTCAGCAAAATTCTTCCATAATCATCATTTTTTATCCCTTCATATCCTACATGACCTGATATCCAATAATAATCATCAACAGCTTTTATTGTTTCTGAATCTTCCTTTAAAATAAGCAATGCCCCAAATGAACTCCCCACTCCATAATCTACAGTAAGACCATCAATTATTATAAATTCTTTTTGATATCTTTTTTTCATATGCCTCAACAAATCAACATCGAGATGCCCTGTAGACATATCCCTTGTGCAAAAAAACAACAGCAACATTCCTAAAATCCCAAATAAAAATAATTTCCATTCTTTCATATTTTCCCCTGCTAATAATCAAATTTTATTTTTCTAAAAAAAGATTAACTACAAATTTACATACAAAATTAATCAATAATATTATAAACACATATTTTATAAATTCTTTTCCTTTGCTGTATTTTGGATTTTCTTCAACAGTAACTTTTTCTTTTCCTATTTTTTCTTTAATAACAAGCATTAATTTCCCGTAATTTTCCACTTCCATATTCATTATTGTTACTCTTCCGTTTTTTTCTGTCAATGTTGTAGTACCGTTTTCTCTTATCTCAAATTTTATAATATTATCAAAATATATTTTTTTAAATTTTACTTTTATATAGTTTTCTTCCAAATTTATTTTAATTGTCAGATAAAGAACAACTCCTATTATCATCAGCATTGCAAATATTGTTGTTATATGCATACACATATCGGGAGTTAAAAAATCGGTTGTTTGATATTTATCAAAATATTTAGAAAAAAATAATATATTGTAAATTTCAAAACCTGCAAATCCTAAAAAACATAACAACATCATTGCTCTCATAAACTTTGATATTCTGAAAACTTCTGTTTCTTTTAAGTTTTTCATAATCTCTGTTTTATTGTTTTCTGCTTCTTCCAATGATTCAAGTAAATCTTTTTTTGTCATAATAATTTCCTCCGTTGATTTTTTATTTGAAATTTCTTTTAAATACAAATTTTTATTCTCTATATCTGCCTGATTTAGTCTAAATATACTCCATTTAAAATAAATTTTCAAGTGTTTTTTAAAATTATTGCTCTGATTTTTTTTTTTTTGTTTCAATTAAAAACATACAGTTATATTTTCAAGAAAAAATATTTACTGCTATATAATTAAATGATATAATACTTTCAATTACAAAATTTTAAAAATAAATATGAAAAAAGCAAAGGTAACCATTATGAATAAAAAATCTCTTATTAAATTTTTCTTAAAATTTATATTGCCTCCTATTTTAATTATTGTTTGTTTAGATATATATAATTATATGAAAGTGGGAATAATGCCTCCTTTAAATTTGGATATGCTTGTACTTTTTTTATGTTTCTTTGTTGTAACAAGTTTTTGTTGGGCAATTGCGGATTCCACTAGGCAATGATAGAAGCTCTTCAAATAAGTTTTGAAAATTTTCTTAATTCAAATTGGAAAGGAAGAATTGTTTTTATTATAATAGCCGCAGCTTTAATTACTCTGTATAAAATCAGCGGCAGAATTTAAAAAAACAGAGCAAAAACTCTGTTTTTTAAATTAATTTTTTACAGAAACCAAATATTATAAATATCTTTGATTTAAATATAAAGCCTTATTCTCTCAAAAACAACTCTGTTGAAAAATAAATATAAATGTATAAAAAATAAATTTTCAAGTATTTTTATATCACAAAAATATATTCACATTTTTCTTTGAAAGTGCTATTATATGTCTAACAATTTTATTTTAACACAACATTTGTTTAAGGAGGATTTTATGCTTTTAAAAAGTAAAAGATTTTTACCCTTATTTGTAACACAATTTTTTGGAGCATTTAATGATAACCTTTTAAAAACCGCAATTATTACTTTTGTTACTTACAACATGGTATTAAGCAGAACTCAGGAGGGAATAATTCTGAATTTTATTTCAATACTTTTTATTCTTCCTTTTTTCTTGGTTTCTGCTTCTGCCGGTCAGACTGCAGATAAATATGAAAGAAATAAAATTGCAAAATTTTTAAAAATTATAGAATTTGCATTAATGCTTTTGGCTGCCGGTGCAGTATATTTTAATTTTTATTATTTTCTCATCTTTATATTATTTCTGATGAGTGTACAGTCTGCTTTTTTCGGACCGATAAAATATTCTGTTCTTCCTCAGCATTTAAAAGAGCATGAACTGATTGAGGGAAACGCATATATTGACGGTGCCACATTTTTCTCTATTCTTGCAGGAACAATTTTGGGAACACAAATAAGTTCGCCTCTTATGATTGCGGGTGTTCTTGTCCTGTGCTCTTTTATCGGTATGATTGCCAGCTTTTTTATTCCTTCCGCTCCTGCACCTCGTCCTGATTTGAAAATAAATTACAATATTTTTAAAGATATAAAACTTACTTTGAAAAAAATATCCGAAATGAAAAGTATCTATATCACTATACTTGGACTTTCATGGTTTTGGGCATTGGGAGCCGTAATTCTTACTCTGCTGTATCCTATGTGCAGTGATGTTCTCGGGCTTTCTCAAAATGCTGTCGCTGTATTTATGCTTATTTTTTCTGTGGGAATGGCTGCAGGTTCTTTGGTCTGTTCAAAAATTATGAGAGGAATTGTACATCCGACTTTCGTTCCTGTTAGTTCTTTGGGAATAGCATTTACTGCTTTTCTGCTTCATATTTTTACAAAATCATATATATCTCCTGCTGTGCCGATGCACACTGTGCCTTTTTTCAGCTCTCCCGACGGAATAAAAATAGGAGTTGTTTTATTTTTTATGGCATTTTTCGGAGGTATGTATATAGTTCCTCTTAATGCGTTTCTGCAAAGCAGAGCACCAAGAAAATATCTTGCCACAATAATAGCAGGAAATAATATTATGAATGCTTTCGGAATAGTATTTCTTTCAGCAGTTGTTCTGGGTATGTTTAAACTTGGATTACAAATACAAACTATTTTTCTGACACTTTCCATAATCAGCCTTTGTGTTTCTGTGTATATTCTTACAATAATACCTGACGCTCTGCCGAGGTCTTTGGCTCAAAGTCTGCTGGCACTTATTTTCAAAGTGGAAGTTAATGGACTCGAAAATTATGAAAAAGCAGGAAAGAAAGTTCTTCTTGTGGCAAATCATACCTCTCTTCTGGACGGACTGCTTGTTGCTTCTTTCATGCCTGAAAAACTTGTTTTTGCAATAAATACAAATATTGCAAAAAAATGGTGGGTAAAAATATTTACTTCTGTTGTAAAAATTTATCCTATGGATCCCACAAATCCATTGGCATTGAAACAGCTTATTACAGAACTGAAAAATAATCAGAAATGTATCATTTTCCCTGAAGGAAGAATAACAGTTACAGGTTCTCTTATGAAAGTGTATGAAGGAGCCGGAGTGGTTGCCGTAAATGCGGGAGCAAATATTCTGCCCATAAGAATTGACGGAGCTCAGTATTCAAAGTTTTCATATTTAAAAAATAAATTTAAAACAAAAATGTTTCCGAGAATAAAAATAACTATTCTTCCTCCCACAAAAATAGTTTTGGACGAAAAAGATAAAGGGGGAGAAAAAAGGCGTAAAATAGGAGATCAGCTTTACAATATTATGACTTCTATGATATTTAAATCTTCTCCTGTAGATGTAAATATTTTTAAATCGCTTCTTGACGCCGAAAAACTTCACGGAAGCAAACATTATATTGCAGAAGATATTGCAAGACAGCCTATAAATTACAAAAACTTTTTAATTAAATCATATGTTATAGGAGAGGCTGTAAAAGATAATTTTCCCGAAAAAAATATCGGACTTATGCTGCCGAACTCTGTGATAAATGCTTTGGTTTTCTTCGGACTTCAATTTGCCGAAAAAGTTCCTGCCATGATTAATTTTACACAAGGAAAAAGTCAAATACTGTCTTGTGTAAAAACTGCCGAAATTTCTACAGTAATAACTGCGAAAAAAATGGTAGTCATGCTTAAAATGCAAAATTTAATCAAAGCTCTGGAAGAAGCGGGAATAAATATTGTATACCTTGAGGATTTCCAAAAGAAAATAGGAATTTTTACAAAATTGAGCGGATTTACAGATTTTATAATAAGAGCTGTGCCAAGAACTCTGCCCGCTGACCCATGTACTATCTTATTTACATCAGGGTCAGAAGGTGTACCTAAAGCTGTAATGCTGAGCCATAAAAATTTACAGGCAAACAGATTTCAAATCGCTTCATTTTTCTCTTTCAACACAAGAGATATATTGTTCAATGCTCTACCTATGTTCCATTCTTTTGGTTTGGGAATAGGAACTGTTATGCCTATACTTTCAGGAATAAAAGTATTTTTCTATCCTTCTCCCGTACATTATAAAATTGTTCCCGAATTAGTATACGATTCAAATTCTACAATTTTATGCGGAACGGATACATTCTTTAACGGATATGCAAAACAGGCAAATCCTTACGACTTTTACAATGTAAAATATGCGATTGTGGGAGCGGAAAAATTAAAAGATTCAACATATTATCAATGGATGGAAAAATTTGGTGTAAGAGTTCTTGAGGGATACGGAGTTACTGAAGCGAGTCCGGTTATATCCGTAAATACACCAATGTATCAAAAAAGAGGAACTGTGGGAAGATTTCTTCCTGATATTGAATACAAATTGGAAAATGTTCCCGGAATTGAAAAAGGCGGAAGACTTTGGATAAAAGGTAAAAATATAATGATGGGATATTTAAAAGACGGTAAAATAACAGGAATTGACAACGGTTGGTATGATACGGGAGATATTGTTGATGTTGATGAAAATGGTTTTGTTACTATTTTGGGAAGAGCAAAAAGATTTGCAAAAATCGGCGGAGAAATGGTATCTCTTACAGCAGTGGAAAATGTTATAAACAATTATTTAAATGAAATTCCAAGTGCTGTCGTTTCTGTTCCCGATGAAAAAAAAGGAGAACAGCTTATACTTGTTACCGAAAAAGAAAATCTTGATTTAAAAAATATGCTTGAATATTTTAAAGAGAAACAATACAGTGAACTGTGGGTTCCTAAAAAAGTAATTTACACAGAAGCTCTTCCTCTTCTCGGAACAGGAAAAATTGATTATGTAAAAATAAAAGAAATTGCTTTAAATTCTTAAATACAAAAAACGGGAGCAGAATATTTACTGCCCCCGTTTTTTTATGGAAGATTTATTAGTTAAAATGTTTTTCAATCAATTTTCCAAAAGTTCCGTCTGCTTTTATTTTATCTATTGCAGTGTTTATCTCTTTTAGAAGTTCGGCATCTTTTTTCTTAACAGCTATTGCATAATCCTCTGCTTCCCCTTTTCCCTCTGCAAGAACAAGCCCGCTGTTTTTAGCCACATAATTATTAGCTGTTTCAGAATCAAGAACAACTGCATCAACTTTTCCGTTTTGAAGAGCCATGATTCCTGCATAAGCTGCATTAAATCTTTCAACCTGAACTTCAGGCATTTCACTTACAACAACATCTCCTGTAAATCCAAGCATAACAGCAACTTTTTTGCCTTTTAAATCAGCAAAATCTTTTATTCCTTTTGTATCTCCTTCTTTAAGAATTATAACTTGGTTAGCTGAATAATATGGCTGAGAAAAGTTTACAGCTTTTTTTCTCTCTTCTGTTGCAGTCATTCCTGCAATTACCACATCAACTTTGTTAGTTTGCAGAGCAGGAAGAAGCCCGTCAAAACTCATATCTTTTACAACAACTTCTCTTCCCATTTCAGCAGCTATGGCATTGATAAAATCAATATCAAATCCCACAACTTCGCTTCCCTCTAAATATTCAAAAGGAGGAAATTCTGCATTTGTTCCCACATAAAGTTTTTCTTTCTTTTCAGCTCCGTTTGCAGAAAAACCAAAAGACAGCATTAAAATTAAAACAGCAAACAATTTCATAATTTTTTTCATTTTACCACCCTCCAAAATATAATTAACGGTTTAAAACCTTGTTTAAAAACTCTTTTGTTCTTTCGTGCTGAGGATTGTTGAACAATTCTTCAGGAGTTGTGTCCTCCAAAATTGTTCCTCTGTCCATAAAGAATACTCTGTCGGCAACATTTTTAGCAAATCCCATTTCGTGAGTAACAATTATCATTGTCATTCCCTCATCAGCCAAATCTTTCATAACATCAAGAACTTCTTTTATCATTTCAGGGTCAAGTGCTGATGTAGGCTCATCAAAAAGAATTACTTTCGGATCCATAGCAAGAGCTCTTGCTATTGCAATTCTTTGTTTTTGTCCTCCTGAAAGCTGGTTTGGATAAGCAGAAGCTTTTTCTTTCAGCCCTACTTTTTCAAGAAGCATAACAGCTTTTGCTTCTATCTCATCTTTTTTTGCATTTTTTACTTTCATCGGTGCAAGAGTAAGATTTTCCAAAACAGTTTTGTGAGGGAAAAGATTGAAGTGCTGAAATACCATTCCCACATCTCTTCTTATAATATTGATATCTGTTTTGTCGTCCATCAGATTTTTTCCTTCAATATATATTGCTCCCTTTGTAGGCTCTTCCAAAAGATTAAGACATCTTAAAAAAGTAGATTTTCCGCTTCCCGAAGGACCGATGATTGCTATAACTTCACCTTTTTTGATTGTTGTTGATATATCTTTTAAAACTTCCAACTGTCCGAAATTTTTATATAAATGCTCTACTCTAATCACTTACTTTCATCCCCTTTTCTACGCTTCTCATAAATTTAGTAAACACTCCTGTCATAATAAGGTATATGATACCTACTGCAAGAAGAGGCTCAACTCCTCTGTATGTCTGGCTTGTAATAATATTTGCAGAACGAAGAAGGTCAACTCCTCCGATAAATCCTACAATTGATGTTTCTTTTAATAATGTAATAAATTCACTTACAAGTGCAGGAAGAATTTTTTTAACAGCCTGAGGAATTATTACCTCTTTCATTGCTGTTCCGTACGGCATTCCCAAAGCTCTTGCCGCTTCCATCTGCCCTTTATCCAGGCCTTCAATTCCCGCTCTTATAATTTCAGAAACATATGCTCCGGAGTTAATTCCGAATGAAAGCTGAGTTTCGTAAAAAACGTGCTAACAGACATAAGAATAAATAGGAAT
>UQXM01000021.1 GCA_900545035.1 uncultured Fusobacterium sp.
TTAATTCGTTAATTTATTAAAATATTAATTTTTTTAAATCAGAAAAGTAATCTGATATTTTTTTGTATGCTGAAAAATTTAAATTTTATAAAATAATAAGGAGGAAAAATGAAAAATAGGGGATGTTTTATTTTATTGAGTTTTATTTTTGTATTGGGAAGAGGAATTTATGCAGATGAAGATATTCCTGCAACAGTAAAGATGCCTTCGATAAAAGACTGGGGAATATGGCACACAGCCTCTTCGGGAGTGATACAAAGTTTAAATGATACGGAAAATGCCATAAATAACCATGCAGAGATTATAGGAAAAAATATAAACAGAAATAAAGAACTGGAAGAAAAAATAGAAAAAATAAGAAGTATTGTAAATCTCAATGACCAAGTTGTAATCGAGGACAGAGCAGCCAGAGAAAAAGCAGATGCGGAACTGAAAACAGCTATAAGTAATGAGACAGCAGAAAGAAACAAATTAAGCACTGTTGTTGAAAAAAACAGAGACAGAGTACAGAAATTGGGTAAAACAACAGAGGTTGCCATAGGACATTTAAATGCAAACGCAGTCAGAATAGAAAATGTAGAAAAGAGTATGCAGTCAGAACTTAAAAATATTGAGGGAAAAATTCAGGGAATAGCAGACAATAAAGATTTGATTGCAACTAATTCGGATTTAATAAAAGCTAACGAAAAAGCTGTTTTAAATGAACAGAACTTAAGAGCACAAAAAGATAAAGAATTATCAGATAAAATATTGGAGAACAGCAAAACGGTATCAAAAGAACAGGTTTTAAGAGAAGAAACAGACAAAGAATTATCGGATAAAATATTAGAGAACAGTAAAGCAGTATCAAATGAACAAACATTAAGAGAAGAAACAGATAAAAAATTATTAAGCAAAATAACAGATAATAGTAAAATAATCTCTGAGGAACAGGCAGCAAGAAAGATATCTGAAGATAATTTAACTAATAAAATTCAGGATAATAGTAAAGTTATTGCATCAGCAGAAGAAAAAAATATAAAGCTTCAAAAAGATGTTGAAGGAAACAGTACAAAGATAGAAAACAACAGAAAAACTATTGCCAAAATAGAAAAACTTCATGAAAATTCTGAAAAAATTCAAGGAACAATAGATAATCATGAAGCCAGAATTTCTGCACATGAAGAAGAACTGATGAGAACAAGAGCAAAAATGGATGATATTAACAGCAGAATTGACAGACTTGACAGCAAGGTAAACAGAGGAATGTCTTTAATGGCGGCAATGACTGCCATAGATTTCCAAGATGTCAGAGCAGGAGAAGTGGGAATCGGAGCCGGACTGGGACATTTTGAAAACAGTCAGGGAGTGGCAGTGGGAGCGGCATATGCTCCAACAGAAAATATAAGAATAAATGCTAAATATTCTGTTTCAACAGATGATATAAAGACATCAGCTATTGGAATCGGAGGAACAATAAAATTCAGAGTAAGATAATTTAACAAAAACTTCTTTAGAAAAATAAATCTTCATGCTATAATAAAAAATAGACAAATATTTTGAAAAGTTAATCTAAAGGAGGAACAAGGTATGCACATATCAAAAAGAGCAATGGAAATGAATTATTCGCCAATAAGGAAATTGATTCCTCTGGCCGATGAAGCAAAAAAAAGAGGTATAAAAGTATACGCACTTAATATAGGACAGCCTAATATAGTAACACCGGATACATTTTTTACAGGGCTTCATAATTACAGTGAGAAAATAGTAAAATATTCCGATTCAAGAGGAATTGAAAAATTAATAGAGAGTTTTATAGAGAGCTACAAAAAAAATGATACTTATTTCAATAAAGAAGATATTTTAATCACACAGGGAGGAAGCGAAGCTATATTATTTACAATAATGGCAATCTGCAACGAGGGGGACAATATTTTGGTTCCTGAACCTTTTTATTCAAATTACAGCAGCTTTTGTCATTTTGCCGGAGCAGAGATAACACCGATTGAAACAAAAATAGAAAATAATTTTCATCTTCCTCCAATGGAAGAGATAGAAAAACTTATCACACCGAACACAAGAGCAATTCTTCTTTCAAATCCGTCAAATCCTACAGGAGTTGTTTATACAAAAGATGAGGTTCTGATGATAGGGGAAATTGCCAAAAAACATGATTTATACATCTTAGCCGATGAAGTTTACAAACAATTTATTTATGATGATACACCATACACATCTTTCACTCATATAAAAGATTTAGAAGACAGAGTTGTTCTTCTTGACAGTATATCTAAACACTACAGTGCTTGTGGGGCAAGAATAGGACTTATAGCAAGCAAAAACAGAGAGCTTATGGCAATGATTTTAAAATTCTGTCAGGCAAGACTTTGCGTATCCACAATAGAGCAGCATGCGGCAGCAAACCTTATCAATACAATGGAAAGCTATATTGAAGATGTAAGAGAAAAATATAAAAACAGAAGAGATTTATTATTTGCGTATCTTGATACTATGCCCGAAATTGTATGTTCAAAACCTGCCGGTTCTTTCTATGCCTTTGCAAAACTTCCTGTAGACAGTGCAGAAAAATTTGCAAAATGGCTTTTAACAGATTATTCTTATGACAATCAGACAATTCTTCTTGCACCGGGACCTGGATTCTATCAGACAGAGGGAAAAGGAGAGCAGGAAGTAAGATTTTCATTCTGTACAAGTGTTGATGATATTGAAAATGCTATGATAGTTTTAAGAAGAGCTTTGAAAGTATACAGAAAAGATGTTATGGGTATAGAAGAGTAAAAGAGGAAAAATAATGAATGAAATAAAAAAAGTGGATTTTAAAGGAAGCGTTATACTTAATCCTGTTCCTGTGGTACTTATCACAAGCAAGAATAAAGAGGGAAAAGATAATGTTTTCACTGTAGGATGGATAGGAACAGTATGTACAAAACCTCCAATGCTTTCAATTTCAATAAGACCAGAGCGGCTTTCTTATGAATATATAAAAGAAACAATGGAGTTTACAGTAAATCTTCCTGCAAGAAATATGACAAAGCAGGTAGATTTCTGCGGAGTTCGTTCAGGAAGCGATACAGACAAAATAAAAGAGATGGGATTTACCATGAAAGAGGGAGAAAAAGTAAATTCTCCGTATATTGATGAGTGTCCTGTGAGCATAGAATGTCAGGTAAAACAGATTATACCTCTTGGGACACACGATATGTTTATAGCAGAAGTTGTTTCATCTCATGTAAATGAAAATCTTATGGATGAAAAAGGGAAAATTCATTTTGAATGGGCAGATCTTATTACATACTGTCATGGAGAATATTTTTCAATGTCAAAATATCCTCTGGGAAGCTTTGGGTATTCTGTAATGAAAGAGAAGACAAAAGCCAGAAAAGCAGAGGAAAAAATAAGAGAGATTACAAAGAAAACAAAACCTTTTGCTAAAAAATCTGTAAAAAAACCAAAGAAAAAAACTTTCAGAAAAAATAAAAGTGAAAAGTAAAATTTATTCGGAGGAAAAATGGATACAATATCATCAGCTAAAGAGCTTTTTAATTCAGAAATAAGAGAGCTTGAGAGAGTAAGAGATAAAATTGACGAAAATATTGAAAAAGTTGTGGAGCTTATTCTTGATTCCAAAGGAAAAGTGGTAATAACAGGAATTGGAAAATCAGGACTTATCGGTAAGAAAATAGCTTCCACTTTGGCTTCAACAGGAACACATGCAATATTTATGAATTCGGCAGAGGGGCTTCACGGAGATTTGGGAATGATATCTGCGGGAGATGTGGTAATAGCCATATCAAACAGCGGAAACAGTGAAGAAGTTCTTTCTCTTCTTCCTTCCATAAAAAGAATAGGTGCTTTTTTGGTAGCTATGACAGGGAATAAAAATTCTCCTTTGGGAAGAGAGGCACAGTATATTTTAAATATAGGAATTGAGAAAGAGGGATGTCCTCTTAATCTTGCTCCGATGGCTTCTGCAACATCTACTCTTGTAATGGGAGATGCTCTTGCAGCAATTCTTATAAAAAGAAGAAACTTTAAACCTGAAAACTTTGCAGTATATCATCCGGGAGGAACTCTTGGAAGAAGACTGCTTATGAAAGTGAAAGATGTAATGCACGGGGGAGACAGGCTTCCTCTTGTATCATACAATTCAACAGTGGACGAACTTATTCTTACAATGACTAAGAAAAGACTCGGTGCTGTATGCGTAATGAACGAAGAAAAAATGGTTGGAATAATAACAGAGGGAGATTTGAGAAGAGCTCTTGCCCATAAAGAAAAATTCTTTGCAATGAAAGCGGAAGATATAATGACAAGAAACTTCACTCAGGTAGATGAAAATATTATGGCAATAGAGGCTCTTGATGTAATGGAAAACAGAGAAAGCCAGATATCTGTGCTTCCTGTAATGAAAGATGGAAAACTTATCGGAATTGTAAGAGTTCACGATTTATTAAATGTGGTTGGAAGATAATTTTAAAAAATAAAAAATCAAAGTTTATTGAATTAATCAGAAATAATTGACAAACAGAAAAAAGTTTTATATACTATGTTATAGAATATAATTTTAATATTTTAAGGAGTGATTATAGATGGTAACTAAAGACAGCAACATTTTAGAAGCAGCAAGACAATATCCGGTAATTGGAATGATATTCAGAAAATACGGATTGGGATGTATCGGTTGTATGGTAGCTTCAGGAGAAACTCTTGGAGAAGGACTTGCAGCTCATGGATTAAATGCAGATGCAATTATTGCTGAAATCAATATGCTTATTGAAGAACAAGAAAAATCAGCAAAATAGTTTTAAAGGAAAATAAATCAGACCGAAGATTAAAAGTTTTCGGTCTTTTTTAATTTAAGATGATTTTTTTTCCTGAATAATGTATAATATAACTTGAGAAAGACTGATTAAGGAGGAAGGAAAATGAAAGAAACATTTACACATCTGCATCTGCATACAGAATACAGCCTTCTTGACGGAGTCGGAAAAATTGATGATTATTTAAAAAGAGCCAAAGAACTTGGAATGAAAAGTATTGCTATAACCGATCACGGAAATATGTTCGGGGCAATAGAAATGTATAAAAAAGCAATAAAAAACGGAATAAAACCAATAATTGGTCTTGAAGCATATATTTCAGAATTTGAAATGGAGAGAAAAGATGGAAGAAATTTTCATTTAATTCTTCTTGCAAAAAATGAAAAAGGGTATAAAAATCTTATGAAAATAAGTTCAGAAGCTTATATCAGAGGATTTTATTATAAACCCAGAATAGATAAAGAATTTTTAAAACTGCACAGCGGAGGAATAGTATGTCTTTCAGCTTGTATGCAGGGGGAGATTTCCAGAAGAATAATTGATAAAGAGTCAGAAGTTCAGATTGATGAAGCTGTTAAAAGATATATTGAAATTTTTGGAAAAGAAGATTTTTATATTGAAATTCAGGGAAACGGAATAGAGGGTCAAAAAGAACTTAACCAGAAACTTTCTGAAATTGCCAAAAAACATGGGCTGAAACTTGCAGCAACAAATGATACTCACTATGTGAATAAAGGGGATCATACTTTACAGGATGTGATGATCTGTATTCAGACAGGAGCAAAACTTTCTGACGAAAAAAGAATGAGAATAGAAACAGAAGAACTTTATCTGAAGAGCAGAGAAGAGATGATAGAGTCAATCGGTGAAGAATATACGGAAGCTGTGGACAATACAGCAGAAATTGCGGGAAAATGTAATCTGAGCATTGATTTCGGAACTTTTAAATTTCCGTATTTTGAAGTGCCTACTTGTGTAAAAACCATAGAAGAATTTTTAAGAAAACTTGTATATAAAGGTTTGGAAGAAAGATATCCCAGCGGACTTACAGAAACTATGGTTGAGAGAGTGGAATATGAACTTTCTGTTATTATCAAAATGGGATATGCAGGATATTTTGTTGTTGTATGGGATTTTATAAATTATGCAAAACTTAACAGAATACCTGTTGGTCCCGGAAGAGGTTCGGCAGCCGGAAGTATTGTTGCTTATGCTTTAAAAATAACAGACCTTGATCCGATAAAATATAATCTTATCTTTGAAAGATTTTTAAATCCTGAAAGAATTTCCATGCCTGATATAGATATTGATATTTGTCAGGAAAGAAGGCAGGAACTTATAGATTATGTGAGCCATAAATACGGAGCTGATAAAGTTGCACAAATTATTACATTCGGAACTCTTAAAGCAAGAGCTGCTATTCGTGATGTAGGGCGTGTGCTTGATGTTCCTTTATCAAAAATTGACAAGGCGGCAAAACTTATTCCTTTTAATTTTTCTATTGACGCAGCTCTGAAAAATATTCCTGAACTTTATAAACTTTATACAACAGACAGGGATATTGAAAATGTTATAAATATATCAGCCAGAATTGAAAATAAAGTAAGACACACATCAATTCATGCTGCCGGAATTGTTATAACAAAAGATCCTTTAAGTGAAACAGTACCTTTATATTGTGATAAAGATAATGTTATATCAACACAATATCAGATGAAAGAACTGGAAGAACTGGGACTTTTAAAAATGGATTTTCTTGGTTTGAGAAATCTTACAAATATTCAAAGGGCAGTTGATTATATAGAAACTGACACAGGGAAAAAAATAGTCCTTCACGATATACCTCTCAATAATAAAGAAGTATATGATATGCTTTCGCAAGGGGACAGTCTTGGAGTGTTTCAGCTGGAATCCCATGGAATAAGACGGATACTTACAAAACTTAAACCGGACAGATTTGAAGACATTATTGCCCTGCTTGCTCTTTACAGACCGGGACCTCTAGGTTCGGGAATGGTTGATAGTTTTATAAATTGTAAAAACGGAAGAGAAGAGATAAAATATCCTCACGAATCTTTAAAAGATATTTTAAAGGAAACTTATGGAGTAATTTTATATCAGGAACAGGTAATGAAAATTGCCAATGTAATGGCTGATTACTCTTTGGGAGAAGCAGATCTTCTTAGAAGAGCCATGGGAAAAAAGAAAATTGAGATAATGGACGAAAACAGGGAAAAATTTATTTCCCGTTCTGTAAAAAATGGGTACACTGAGGAAAAAGCTACAGAGATTTTCGATCTTATTGATAAATTTGCAGGATATGGATTTAATAAATCCCACTCAGCAGCCTATGCACTTATTGCATATTGGACAGCATGGCTGAAAAAAATGTATCCGAAACATTATTATGCTGCACTGATGACATCTGAAATAAGCCATATTGAAAATGTGGCTGTATATGTGGAAGATGCTAAAAAACATGGTGTGAAACTAAAGTTTCCCGATGTGAACAATGCTGCTTCAAAATTTGTGGTAGACGGAGACGGGGTTGTCTTTGCGTTGTCTGCAATAAAAAATGTAGGAGAAAAAGTTGCAGAAGGGATAAAAAAAGAGTATGATGACAACGGCGAATATAAAACATTCGATGATTTTATATTCAGAACAAAGCAGTATGGAATAAACAAAAAAGCTGTGGAAGCTCTTATTTATTCCGGAGCTTTGGATGGGGTGCCGGGAAACAGAAAAGAAAAAATCGAATCAATAACAAAGGCTCTTGATTATGCTGCCAAAAGACTGAAAGAAGACGAAATTCAACAGATGAATCTTTTCGGAGAAGCAAAATCCACTGTAACAGGTTTTTCAATGTCAAGAACAGAAGATTATACAATGGACGAAAAACTTGAAAAGGAAAAAGAGTTTTTGGGATTTTATTTCAGTGCTCATCCTCTTGATAAATACAAAGACCTTATAGAAGTTTATAAAGCTGACACAATAGAAGATATAAAAGAGGACGGAGAAGAGAGATTTGTTAAAGTTTTTGGAATACTTCGTGATGTAAAAAAAATAGTAACCAAAAAATCAGGAGAAATAATGGCTGTGTTTGAATTGGAAGATTATTTTGGACGGATATCAGGAATTATTTTTCCAAGAGATTTTTCGAGAAATATGGGAAACTTTATTGAGGGAAAAGTAGTCTATATTTCCGGAAATATTCAGACAGATTATTTCAACGGAACAGAGAGCAGAAAAATAGTTGTAAGAGATGTTGCTGATATAGATGAGCTTTCAGAACAGAGGGGATATAAAGTATATATTCTGGTGAAAGATGATGACAGAGGAAAAATTCCAAAGCTGAAAAGAATAATTCAGTTTTATAAAGGAAATACACCTCTTAATCTGGCTGTAAAAACAGATACAGAAAAAAAAGTTATAAAAACAAATTCTTTCGTATCTCCCACAAAAGAATTCATAAAAGATGTGATTGACTTGATGGGAAGAGGAAGTATAATAATAAAATAACAATTGTAATTCATACTTGATACATTTGTTCGATTGTGGTAAAATTATTAAAACTAATAGGGGGTTTTCTGTGGAAAAGGATACAAAATTAATAGATGAATTGATAAGAATTCTGACTGAACAGGAACTGACAGAAGTCAGCTATGAAGAAAAAGAATTTAAAATTAAAATAAAAAAAGATGCTGCAGAAGAAAAAATTTATGAGGAAGAAACTGTTGAAGAAGAAACAGAAGATTTTCATGAAGAAAATATAAAAAGCATAAAATCAACAAATATAGGAAAATTTTATTTCTATGATAAAGACGGACAGCCGATAATATCTATCGGGCAGTCAATAAAAGCAGGACAGACAATAGGATATATCTCTACTGTTGGAATTAAGACACCTATTAAATCAAAAATAGCAGGGACAATAGAGGATATACTTCTTAAAAACGGAGAAGCGACAGATTATGGTAAGATATTGATAAAAGTAAAACAGATATCTGACTAGTTTTGATTGGAGGAAAAAACATTGAAAAAAATACTTATTGCAAACAGAGGAGAGATTGCCGTAAGAATAATAAGAGCTGCAAAGGAACTTGGAATTAAAACAGTTGCAGTATATTCAGAAGCAGACAAAGACAGCCTTCATGTAAAAATGGCTGATGAGGCTGTATGTATAGGACCGGCAAGCGTAAGTGAATCGTATTTAAAAATACCAAATATTATAGCGGCGGCAGAGATTACAAATGCTGATGCTGTTCACCCGGGATATGGATTTTTATCAGAAAATGCAAGATTTGCAAAAATATGCAGAATACATAATCTGATATATATAGGACCAAGCCATGAATGTATCAAAAATATGGGAGATAAAGCTACTGCAAGACAGACAGCCATAGATAATAATGTTCCCGTAACAAACGGAACAGGAATTATTACAAATATAGAGGAAGCAAAAAAAGAAATTGCGGAAAGAATAGGATATCCTGTTATGATAAAAGCCACTGCCGGGGGGGGCGGAAAGGGAATGAGAATTGCCAGAAACGACAAAGAACTGGAAAGAAATGTTGTGGCGGCACAGAATGAAGCAGAAGCTGCTTTTAATAATCCCGATGTTTTTGCAGAAAAATATGTGGAAAATCCAAAACATGTAGAGATACAAATTTTGGGGGACAAACATGGAAATGTTATTCATTTGGGAGAAAGAAACTGTTCTATTCAGAGAAGACATCAGAAACTTATCGAAGAATCTCCTTCTTTCGGACTTCCTGAAGAAGTGAGAAAAGAGATGGGAGAAGCTGCTGTAAGACTTGCCAAAGCTATTGGATATGATTCGGCAGGAACTCTTGAGTTTTTGGTCGATGAAAATAATAAATTCTATTTTATGGAAATGAATACAAGAATACAGGTAGAGCATACTGTAACGGAAGCTGTAACAGGAATTGATATTATAAAACTTCAGATTGCATTGGCAGAGGGAGATATTTTAAATATTTCTCAGGAAGATGTAATTCTTGACGGACATGCAATAGAGTGCAGAATAAATGCGGAAGATACAGAAAATGGTTTTCTTCCTTCACCGGGAAAAATAACAAAATATATTGCTCCCGGAGGAATAGGAGTGAGAATAGATTCTCATTCATATCAGGGATATGAAATATCTCCATACTATGATTCAATGATTGGGAAAATTATTACATTTGGAATGGACAGAGAGGAAGCAATCATAAGAATGGAGAGAGCATTGTCAGAATATGTGATTGAGGGAGTGGACACAACAATTCCTTTCCATTTACAAGTTCTTAAAAATGAAAATTATAGAAAAGGAAATGTAACAACTGCTTTCATTGAGAAAGAATTTGGGTTATAATATATAATATAGAGATATATAAAAAAGGGTAGACGAAACAAAATTACATTATTCTAAGGAGGAAACATTATGAACAATCTGGGAAATATAAAAATTGCGGACGATGTAGTAAAGGCTATTGCAGCTAAGGCAACAGAAGATGTGGAAGGTGTTTACAAACTTGCAGGAGGAGTAGCTGATGAAGTCAGCAAAATGCTTGGTAAGAAAAGAGTAACAAATGGAGTAAAAGTAGAAGTGGGAGAAAAAGAGTGCAGCATAGATACTTTTATTATAATTGACTACGGATACCCTATTTCAGAAGTGGCTAAAAAAGTTCAGGAATCAGTTTTAAAAGCTGTATCAGAACTTACTGCTTTAAAAGTTGTGGAAGTAAATGTATTTGTACAAGATATAAAAATACATGAGGAACCAAATCCAGTAGAACCTGAAATCTTATAATTTATAAAGGAGTGATGTGATGTTAAGAAAAATAATATTCTTTTTTGCATGGCTTGGAATATTTTTACTGTCAATATGCGGAATAGTATATGTAACAGCACCGGGATTTCTTGTAAGATTTAATATTAATGGTTTTATGTGGAATGTATTTATTATAGCAGTTTCACTTTTATATCTTTTTATATCTTTTCTGAAATTCGCAGACCTTTTTTCAAAAGAAGAGGGATATGTGATAAAAAATGAAAACGGTGAAGTAAATGTTTCTATCGAATCTATAAAAAGTATAATAAGAGAGATTTTAAACAGAGATAAAGATGTGAGAAATCCTAAAATTATTTGTGGAAGAAAAGGAAGAAAACATCTTGTTACAATTTATATGGACATGGAAACTGACAGAAGTATCGCAGATAAAAGTGCTCAAATTCAAAATGCTGTAAAATATGAACTTCAAGATAAACTGCAGCTTGATGTAGGAGTTGTTGAAGTAAAAATTAAGAAGCTTTCATTAAAAAGCGGCGACAAATAATTAAGAGGTGAAGCCAATGTTGGAAGAGATGATAGTTTCTTTGATTGAAAACAGAAAAAAATATTTAGGTGCTGTTATAGGATTTATTACAGCTGTTCTTTTGGTGGAATATGGTATAATATCTACGATATTTATTCTTGCAGTAACTTATCTGGGATACAGAACAGGGGACAGCAGAGTATTGAAAAAAATTAAGAAAAAAATAATTGAAAAATTACAAGATTAAAAAAGTTAAAGGGGAAAAAATGAGCAGAAGGCTTGCAAGAGAAGAGTTATTTAAAATTGTATTTGAATCTGAAATAAACGGAAAGGATTTGAATACTGTACTTGCCTCTTATTTAGAGAGAGAAAATGATACAGAATTAAATGAAAAAAACAGAGAGTTTTTAGTTAAGTATGCAAAGGGAATTGTAGAAAATAATGAAAAAATTCATGCAGAACTTAATGAAAAAATGGAAGGGTGGAGTTTTGAAAGAGTTGGTAATGTAGAAAAAGCTCTTTTAAAAATTGCTGTTTACGAAATTTTATGTGAGGACACTCCGACAGAAATAATAATCAATGAGGCTGTTGAACTTGCTAAAAAATACGGAGATGTTAAAACATTTGAATTTGTAAACGGAGTATTGGCAAAATTAGTATAAAAAATTAAAAAGTTGTTACATTATTGTAAAAGATAAAATTCTCTAAGAAAAAATGCTGTGCTATTTATATTGTTTGCAGAAAGAAAATTTGAAACTCGTTTCACTCAAACATCAAATTTTCAGTATTCTGCTTCACTGTATAGATTACGCAAGCATTTTTAATACCGAGAATTTTATTTTTACAATTTTATATAAGTAACAACTTTTTTATTTAATTTTAGGGGAAGAGAAAAGGAAGAAGGGAAGAGGTATGAAAAAATTTTTATTTGGTATGGCGGTTGTTGCAGTTCTTGCAGGATGTTCTGCAAATGATGTGAGAAAACCTGAAGCAGAAAGAAAAATAGCTTGGCAATATGCAGGAACTCTTCCTGCTCAAAAAGGATACGAAAAAAATATCGGAACAGCAGGAGTTTTATGTGGAGTTCTTGAAGGAAGATATATTGTAACAGGGGGAGGAGCAAATTTCCCTTACAAATCTGTCCTTGAAGGAGGAGCAAAACAGATGTATTCTGATTTGTGGGTTATTGACACAAAAAAAGAAAATAAAATAATTGAACATATAAATCTTCCTGTTGAGATAGGGTATGGAGCTTCTGTTACAACAGAAAAAGGGATTTATTACATAGGGGGAAGTTCAAATCAGCAGGCAGATGACGATATTTTATTTTTAACACTTGATGAAAATAAAAGAGTAAAATACGAAAAAGTGGGGGAGCTTCCTTTTACATTTCAGAACGGAGCAGCAGCAGAATATAACGGAAAACTTTATATTCTCGGAGGAAAACAGAATGGTGTTTCTTCAAATAAAGTATACGAATATAATTTGCTGACAAAAGAAGCCAAAGAGCTCTCTCCGATGCCGGCAGGAAAAGGAAGAACGCAGTCTGTGGCTCAGGTTCTTGAAAATCATCTTTATGTTTTCAGCGGCGGAGATATGACAGCGTATACTGACGGATACAAATATAATTTTGAAACAGAAAAATGGGAAGAAGCAGCTCCTGTAAAAATAAACGGCAGAGAGATATCTCTTCTTGGAGCAGGTTCAGTAAAACTCAATGAAAAAGAGATGCTTGTTATCGGCGGATTTAACAAAGAAATATATGATGATGCAGTTAAAAAACTGGGAACATTGAGAGGACAGGAACTTTTAAAGTTTAAAGCTTCATATTTTGGAGCAGACCCTGACGAGTTTAAATGGAACAGAGAAGTATTGATTTATAATGCTCATACAAACAGCTGGAAATCAATAGGGGAACTTCCTTTCAATGCTCCTTGCGGTGAAGGACTTGCTATCACAGAGAATAAAATTTATTCTGTAAACGGAGAGATAAAACCCGGAGTGAGAACACCGAGAATATATGAAGGGAAATTAATTAAAAAATGAGAATAGAAATTTTTGAGTTTGACAGAGAAAATTATGAAGAGTTAAGAGCAGCTTACCCTGAATCTAATTTTTATTTTGCTACTACTAAAACTACACAAAAATATTCAGATGTAAAATATAATCCAAATGATTTTATTGTTTTCGGTCCTGAGTCTAGAGGAATTCCTGCAGAAATTAGAGAAGCTAATAAAGAAACTTGTATAACTATTCCAATGATTAAAATGGGTAGATCTCTTAATCTATCAAATTCTGCCGCTATAGTTCTTTATGAAGCATTAAGACAAAATAATTTTGATTTAGGAGAGTAAGAATGCTTTCACTCATCGTAGCAATGGATGAAAACAATTTAATTGGTAACAACAATTGTATGCCTTGGGATATTCCTGAAGACCTAAATCTTTTTAAAGAAATTACAGAGCACAAAGGTGATTTAAACAGACTTGAACAACTAGCTCAAGAATCTAAAGAGCTTTTAGAAAAAATAGATAAACTTACTTTAAAACAAGATGATATCATTATTCTTCAGAAAAAATTTGAAGGAAGAAAATTTGTAAAATTTTTAGCTAGAAAAAAATTAGATTATATCGCTTACGAAGCATCTAAAAGATTACAAAAAATTACAAGAGGTCGATATATTTTAACAGTTGACAATAACTGTGATTTTAATATTGTAGATGCTTTTAATAGTAACTTTATTAGAGAGTGTTCAACACTTTCAGGGGGAGAAACTTTTATTGTATCTCTTGTATTAGCACTAGCTTTATCTAGCCAACTGCAGTTAAAAGGAAAAATACAACTTGAATTTTTCTTTTTAGATGAAGGATTTGGAACTTTAGATGCCACTCTTCTTGATAGGGTTATTGAAATTCTAGAAGAGATTAGATGGAAAGATGCAATGAAAATAGGAATTATAAGTCACGTTGAGGACTTAAAAATTAGAATTCCAAGAAGATTAGAAGTTACTCCAGCAATTCCTGGAGAATCAGGTAGTATAATAAAATTAATATAAAAATGGATGCGAGGTTTTAATGAGAACAATTGGAGTATTTGATTCTGGAGTAGGGGGAGTTTCAGTATTAAAAGAGGTTATAAAAGAGTTTCCCTATGATAATATCATCTATTTTGGAGATAGTTTACATGCTCCTTATGGGGATAGAGAGATTGAAGAGATTCGTGCGCTCTGTCTAAAGGTCTCAGACTTCTTAGTTTATGAAAAAAAAGTTGATGCCATCGTTATAGCTTGTAATACAGCTACTGGAGCTGCTATGTATATAATGAAGGAAAGATATCATATCCCTGTTGTGGGAGTGGTTAATAATGGTGTTAAAGAGGGAATAAGAGTAACAAAAAATAAAAATATAGGAGTTATTGCTACTCCTGCCACAATTAAAATGGATATCTATTTAAAAGAGTTTAATAGAATTGATAAAAATTTAAATATCTATCAAGTTAAATGTCCACTTTTTGTTGGAATGATTGAAAAAGGATGGATTGATAATGATGAGAGTAATCAATTAATAAAAGGTTATTTAAGTAATCTCCCTGAAAATGTTGATACTCTTATTTTAGGATGTACTCATTATCCATTAATTGAAAAATATATAAAGAGGCATTTTACTGGAAATATTGTAGATCCAGCTAAAGAAACTGCAAAATCTTTGAAAAAACATCTATAAAGTTTTTTGTTAGTGGTGATTCTCAAAAATTCAAAGAAGTTGCTCAGGAGTTTTTAGGAACAGCTATTGATGAAGTCGAAAAAATTATCTTATAGGGGATGAGTTTATGAAAAGGATTCGTTTGTTTTTATTTCTTATTTTTACAATGAGTATTGCTGTTTTTTCAGCAACAATTAATATAGTACAAGAGGGAGATCCTAGAACATTTGATCCACACTTTGGAAACGATGGATTTTCTTTAAGAATAAATCGTTTGTTATATTCAAGACTTTTAGAAAAAAATTCAAATATGGAAACTGTTTTAGGAGTAGCTAAAAGCTATAAGTTTATAGATAATAAAACTATTAACTTTACTTTAAAAGACAATGTTTTTTTTCAAAATGGAGAAAACTTAACTTCTGAAGATGTTAAGTTTTCCTTTGAAAGAATGAAAAAATCTCCTAGAATTGCAGGTATATTACCTCCTATTAAAGAGATTATTATAAAGGATAAGTATAACTTTCAAATGATTTTAGAGAAACCATTTTCATCTATTATAGATCAACTTACACATCCTGCGCTAAGCATTGTAAGTAAAAATTATCTAACAAAAAATCCAGATATTTTAGTTGAACAACCTATGGGAAGCGGTAAATATATTTTAGAAAGTTGGTCTCCAGGAGAGGGTTTGGTACTTGAACGATTTGAAAACTATTTTGATGCTAAGCCAACTTATGAAAAAATAAATATAAAAACAATACCTTTAGCAACAAATAGAACTATAGCTCTTGAAACAGGAGAAGCTGATATAGCCTTTTCACTACCACCTCAAGATGAAAAAACTATTAATAGTAATGAAAATTTAAAATTTATATCTAAACCATCATATTCATATACATATATGGGTTTAAATTTAAAAAAAGATATTTTTAAAGACTCTAATATAAGAAAAGGAATAAATTTAGCTATTGACAAAGAAGCTATTTTAGAAGTAGTTTTAAATGGAGAGGGAAAAATTGCTAACTCTCCAGTTGCTAAAGGAGTAAAAGGTCATAATCCAAATTTAAAAAATTTAGGATATGATAAAAATGAAGCTTCAAAACTTCTAACACCTTTAAAAGATAAAATTCTTACTTTAGCTACAATGAGTAATAATATAGATATTCAAACTGCTGAAATTATCGCCGGATATTTAAATGATATTGGAGTGAGTGTTCAAATTACTGTTTTAGAGCCTAGTATTTATTGGGTTAAAACTAATAGTGGAGAGTTTGATATGTTTATAGGATCTTGGGGAAGCGTTACAGGAGATTCTGACTACGCTCTTTATCCAACTCACCACTCAAGCGCTTTTGGTGCACCAGGAAATCGTACATTTTTTAGTGATGAAAAAGTAGATAAACTTTTAGAAGAGGCTAGAAGCACTTTAGATAAAAATAAAAGAGAAATAATCTATCAACAGATTCAAGAGATTATTGTAAATAATAATAGCGAAGTAATGCTATTTTATAGAGATTTAAATGGTGCACTTAATAAAAAAGTACAAGGCTTTGAAATGTATCCAATCCCAATACATGATTATTCTTTAGGAACTATTTATTAGAATGATGATTCAAATTAAAGGAAAGCATTTGACTTTATGGTATCTATGAGGTAATACATATGGTAATTAAGATAATAGAAGGGGTTGATACCATGATTATAGCTTATGAAAAATTAACTAACTCTTACAGAAATATTGTTAAGGAAAATCTATTCCATATTGGAGAGGGACTTATTCTAGATAGAGAGAATAATGTTTTACATAGATTTGAAAATATCAACGATATTACCTTAGATACTTTAAAAACACTTAATAAGCTTAAAGAGGAGATTGTTATAGTATATCCTTGCAATTTAAGAGATAGAAAAACAACTTTAGATGTCTGTGTAGAATCTTATGTAATTAGACATTATAACTTAGAAACTATATTTGATGCGATTCATGGCTGCCAGTGCACAAAGAGAAACATCAAGCTTTTATGGAATGTAGATTTAAGACATTGTAATGTTTTCTTTTAAAAGATACAGTTAGATTACATTTTAATCCACAAAAAATCTTTTTTTACACAATTTAGCATAGTGTGATTTAAATCACACTATGTTTTTTTATTTTTAATATAAAATGCTAGTATATCATTTAATTGAGGAGGAATATATGTTTTTTGAGGCAGTTGAAAAAGTTGCAAATGCAGGGGTTAGCAAATCTAATTTTTTAAAAAATAGTTTTGGAAAATACTTTGTCTTATCAACTTTTGCTGGATTTTTTGTTGGATTAGGAATTTTATTAATTTTCTCTATTGGTGGATTAGCAGCACCAGTTATTGGACCTTTAGGTGCTAGAACACTTATGGGAGCTTGCTTTGGAGTAGCACTGAGTTTAGTTATTATGTGTGGTAGTGAACTTTTTACTGGAAATAACTTTGTTATGACAATATCTACACTATCTAAAAAAACAACTTGGGCTGATACTATTAAACTTTGGGTTGTATGTTATTTCGGAAACTTAGCTGGATCTATTTTATGTGGATATTTATTCTCTCTAACAAATTTAACTGTTCACTTTGTTCCTGGAGCTGAAAGTGTTGGTAAATTTATGGGAACTATAGCTACATTAAAAGCTACAGCACCTTTCTGGGATCTATTTTATAGAGGAATACTTTGTAATATACTTGTTTGTTTAGCTGTTTGGTGTTCTATAAAAATGACATCTGAGTCAGGTAAATTAATCATGATTTGGTGGTGTCTATTTGCCTTTATAACTGTTGGTTTAGAGCATAGTATTGCAAACATGACTCTTTTCTCAGCGCTAATGTTTAAAGAACCACAATTTTTTATGGGAATGATTGTTAACTTAATTCCAGTAACTTTAGGAAACATAGTTGGAGGAGTTGGA
>UQXM01000022.1 GCA_900545035.1 uncultured Fusobacterium sp.
AACATCTAGTATAGAAAACTTTTCTCCCTCTATCTCTAACTCTATCTCTCCTTCTAAGAAATCTATAGAATGGCTAAATTTTCCTATAACCTTTGGTTTTACTGCTTTTATATTATACTTTCTAAGTTTATCAGTTCCTACAACTCTATACTTAGAAGCTAACTGTAGTAAGTCCTGCATAATAAACTCTTTAGCTAATTTTTCCTGCATAATAATTAGATTACTTTCATCTAAATAATAACTTGCTCTTACCTTTAAATTTTTCTGATTTTTTGCTAAAATCTTTACAATATCCTCTACTGCCTCAGATATCCGACTTATATCCACTTCACAAATAGATATTTTTTTCTCCATATTATTAACAATAGCTACTTTTTCTATCTCATGTCCCTTTAAAAAATCATAATGCATACCTGATACCATTAAAGTAACCTGAAGATACAAACTATTATCATAGGATATTTTCTCTATTACTAATTGTGGATTAGGAGTGCACTTTTCTCCTATTACAACCTTATAATCCTTATATTCTATCTCAATATTTTTAAAATATTTTATAGTAAGAGTTAAAAAATTTTCTAATCCTGATTCATCAATAGTTCCAACTAATTCTTTTAAGGTATGGAAATCATTACTCTCCATATCTATAATATAAAAAGTATTATCAGCTAAAATTAAATCCTCATTTATAATTATAAAATCATTTATAGAACCATTTAATAAAAGCTCTGTATTTAAAGATGTAGCACTATTTTCCTTTTCTTTAATTATAAGAGCTAGTGTGTTCTCTCTTTTTACCCACTTAAGTGGCTCCATTTTTTCATTTACAAGTTTAGGATTATCTATCAGATATTCTATCAAATCTGGGTGTTCATTTAGATATGCTTCTTCATATTCATTTTCCCAATCTATAAAAAAACTATCCTCTTTTATTCCCTTTATATATGTTAAAATCTGACTAGTAGTATCTTCTGCCTCTTCATCTACCTCAATATTTTCCAACATCTCTCCATTAGAATCTACTGGAGTAACATAGGCTCCTCTCTCATCTATTTTTAACATAAAGTATATTTTTTCTAGTATATCATCTCTCTTTTCTAAGCTCATAATCTTCTCTACCCTTACTATCCTTAATTTTTATTCAGAGTATATTATATCAAAAAATACGAATTTTATCAATATTTTATTTATTCTTTAGCTCTAAATACATATCATTCCACTTTGCTCCTCCATGTGAAGATGCTGATATTCCTAGATGTTTAAACCCAAATTTAGAATAATAATGTACTAAATGGTCTTTACAAGTAAGAACTACTCCTTTCTTACCCCTTTCTATACTCAATCCTATTAATTTTTTCAACAATTCTTCAGCTATTCCCTGTTTTCTATATTCAGGTACTACATCTAGTCCAAAAACTGTCTGATAATCTCCATTAGGTTTATGTAGTTTTGTATTATGATACAGCTCGTCTGGAAGTTCTGGAGTATTAGTTGTACAACCATTTATAAATCCTACTACTTTTCCATCTTTTTCTGCTACTAAGAAATTTTCACTGAAAGCTTCAAATCTTATTTTTAATGTCTCTCTATCAGCTGCTTCTGCTACTGGAAAACATTCTAATTCTATATCAGCTATTCTCTCTACATCCTCTTTTTTTGCAAATCTTATTGTTAACATAAAAATTCTCCCCCTATATCTCAAATATTTTCTCACAATTTTTTACAATTCTTATAACATTTATATTAACTCTTTTTTCCAACTCTTCAGCTATTTTATACTTATCCCACATATGCATTGGAATTATATTTTTTACTTCAACTCTTTTTATAAAATCTTCCACACCTAAGAAGCTATTTTCCTCTAATCTTGGGTCAACTGGATAAAATAGATAATCTACTTTTTCTATATTCTCTACTATTTTTTTCATTTTACTCATATAAAGATCTCTCATATCCTCTTCTTCTTTTGGTGTATCATCTGGCCAAGCCCACCAATTTAAATCTCCTGAGTGAAAGAATCTCTTTCCATCACATTTTACAAAATAGGATACCCCTAAATCACTTGATCCAAAAACTTTTATCTCTAATCCATCTATGCTTAGAGTATCTCCCTCTTTTACAAAATATTTTTTTACTTCTGCTTTAATATCATCACTTAAAACATATTCTACCTTTGAATTTTTTTCTTTCCACTTTAATATCTCACTATTAAAGTGATCCCCATGTCCATGAGATGAAAATACTAATAATTTTTTATCATTTTTTATAAAATCATCTATTCTAAAATTTCCACTATTTCTTTTAGGTTCCATATAATAATCAAACACTAACTTATAATTTTCTGTTTCTACTGCAAATCCACTGTGATAAATATAAAAAATCTTCATCTCTACCTCCTAAATACAACTATTCTCTATATTATAGCTGTTAATATTATTTTTGACAACTTTTATTCTGCTTTGATATAATTTATCTATCAACTTTTTAAGGAGGATTAATATGTTTAAATTTAACCATTTCAACTTTAATGTATTAGATTTAGAAAAAAGCTTAAAATTTTATGAGGAAGCTTTAGGATTAAAAGAAGTAAGAAGAAAGGAAGCTGAAGATGGGAGCTATAAATTAATTTATCTTGGGGATGGAGAGGGACATTTTTCTCTTGAACTTACTTGGCTTAGAGATAGAGAGGAAAAATATGATCTAGGAGATGAAGAGTTCCACTTAGCCCTTACTACTGAAAATTATGAAGAAGCTTACAAAAAACATAAAGAGATGGGAGTTATTATATACGAAAATCCAGCTATGGGAATCTATTTTATAGGAGACCCAGATGGATATTGGATAGAGATAGTTCCTGCTAAAAAATAATTTTGATAAAAAGAGGAGTTTGCACCGAATATACAAACTCCTCTTTTTTCTTGGGGAAAGAATTTTATGAATTAATTACTATGTTTTTTTGACGTAGTTTTTCTTTAAAAAGTTTAAATAATTTTATTTTTTTGATATAATTATCTTATAAATATGAAGAGGTGAAAAAATGAAATTAAATGAAGTATTAGATGAATTAGTTATAAAAAATAGACCTATTAGTCAATATGGGAATGTTGCTAACTATATTCCAGAACTAGATAAAGCCCAAAAAGATGCTCTAGGAATTTTTATAACTGATATCACTGGAAATAAATTTCATGCTGGAGATTGGAATACAAAATTCACTATACAAAGTATATCTAAAATAGTAACTCTTATGCTAGCAATTCTAGACAATGGCGAGGAATATGTATTCTCTAAAGTAGGTATGGAACCTACTGGCGATCCATTTAACTCAATAGTAAAACTTGAAACTTCTCGTGGAAGAAAGCCCTATAATCCTATGATTAATGCTGGAGCGATTGCTGTTTCCTCTATGATAAAAGGAAAAGATGCTAGAGAGAAATTCGAACGTCTTTTGGACTTTTTTAAATTAATCTCTGAAGACAGTACTCTTGATGTAAATTATAAAATCTATTGTGGAGAAGCAGAAACAGGAAATAGAAATAGAGCTATGGGGTATTTTTTGAAAAGTGAGGGCATAATTGATGGAAATGTAGAAGATGCTCTTACAGTTTATTTCAAACAATGTTCTATTGAGGTGACTGCTGAAACTCTTTCAAAAATAGCACTGTTTCTAGTTAATAATGGAAAAATTTCTACTGGAGAAACAATTATCCCACCAAGAGTAGCCACTATTATAAAAACATTAATGGTTACTTGTGGAATGTATGATAGTTCTGGAGAGTTTGCTATAAGAGTTGGTATCCCATCTAAAAGTGGTGTAGGTGGTGGAATACTATCTGTTGTCCCTGGTAAGATGGCTATTGGTGTCTATGGTCCATCTCTAGATGAAAAAGGAAATCCTATTGCTGGTGTTGCTCTTTTAGAAGATTTATCTAAGAAATTAAATCTTACTATATTTTAATTTCTCCTTGACTATTTTAAGTTTATACCTTACTCTATTGTAATGAGATTTTAATTTTTTATTTGGAGGAATAATGTTTAAGGCTATTGATTTAAAAAGAGACTCTGTTTCAAAACTATTTTTTAATTTTTCAATACCTGCCGTTACTGGTATGATGGTTAATGCTCTCTACGCTATTGTAGATGGAATTTTTATTGGACAAGGGGTAGGAGCTGACGGACTTGCTGCTGTAAATATTGCTTATCCTGTTATCAATCTTGGTATTGCCATAAGTTTATTGATTGGAACTGGTGGAGCTACTTTAATGTCCTTACATCCTAAAAATATTAAGTTTAAAAATACTTGTTTTTCACATATAGTTACTTTGAATATTATTTCCTATATTATTATTTTGGGATTAGTTTTAATTAGTGGAGATAGTTTAATCTTTTTATTAGGTTCAAGTAAGCAGTTAGCTTTACAAGTTAAAACATACCTATATACTTGTGTTATTGCTATGATATTTTTGATGCTATCTAATAGTTTAAATGCAGTAGTTAGAAATGATAAATCTCCTGTATACGCTTTTATATCTATGGTTATTGGAGCTATTACTAATGTATTTCTAGATTGGTTATTTATCATAGTATTTAAATGGGGAGTTTTTGGTGGTGCTTTTGCCACAGCTATTGGACAATTATTTTCTTTTTTATTTTTAGTAAAATATTTTTATAAATATCTAATAACTCTAAATTTGCATCGCATACGTATATATTATTTAATAATTCTCTTAATTGATTAGTATTTAAATTTAATTGTGATATTTTTTCAAGATAGGCAAATACAAAATTTCCTATTCCAACGCAAGGTTCTAAAAATTTTTTAGTATAAATATTTTCTAAAAAATCTTCAGAAAACTTTTGAAATAAATCATTGACAATATAATTTGCCAAATTAATATCTGTAAAGTATATTCCATTTGCTTTTCTATATTTTTGAGAAAAAATTTTTTCTGTTTCTTTTGTTTTAGTTATAAGAAATTCTTTAAATTCCTTATTATTATTAAACATTCTTAATCTCCTTGTTTTATAATTTTATAGTATAGTATATCATAAATTATTAGTTTTTTTAAACAATAAAAATAAACTCTCTCTAAATATTTTATTAGAGAGAGTTTATAATTTTTATTTTTTTATTTTTTCAATTATTTAACTGCGATAAGTTCGATTTCAACTTTTACATCTTTAGGAAGTCTTGCAACTTCTACGCAAGCTCTGGCAGGTTTAGCTTCTCCTAAATATTCAGCATAAACTTCGTTTACAGCTGCGAAATCGTTCATATCTTTGATAAAGCAAGTAGCTTTTACAACATCGTTGAAAGTGTATCCTGCTTCGTCCAAAATAGCTTTTAAGTTTTCTAAAGATTGTCTAGTTTGAGCTTTTACACAGTCAGAAACTAGAGTCATTGTTTCCGGAACAAATGGGATTTGTCCTGAAATATAAAGAGTTCCGTTTACTTCGATAGCTTGAGAGTATGGTCCTAAAGCTGCTGGAGCTTTTGGTGTGTTGATAATTCTTTTTGCCATAATTAAATTACCTCCTGATTAATTACTGTCTAATAGTTTTTTGTTAATTACCTCTTTCTATATGTTAGCATATATTTTACAAAAAATAAAGATTAACTTTTCTTCTGCTGTTCGTGGTATAATATAAATGAAGTATAAAAAAATATGGGAGTATTTATGAAAAAATTTATTATTGAGCCAGAATACAGC
The DNA here is from genome assembly GCA_900545035.1 of uncultured Fusobacterium sp. Taxonomy (GTDB): domain Bacteria; phylum Fusobacteriota; class Fusobacteriia; order Fusobacteriales; family Fusobacteriaceae; genus Fusobacterium_B. Next base: position 5,712 of record UQXM01000022.1, read on the forward strand.
GGTTTTACAGTGGGAGATTATCTGAAGCAGGTAAAAGGATATTCTTCAAGAGGTTTAAAAAATGCAGATATATATCTTAACGGAAAAAAAGTTCGTCTGGATAAAAAAATAAAAAAACTTAACCGTTTGGTTGTGGCAGAGGCTGAAAAAGGAACAAATATTGCTCCGATTCCAATGGATTTAAAAATTGTATATGAAGATAAAAATCTTCTTATTATTAATAAGGATGCAGATGTTGTTGTACATCCTACTCAGAAAAAAGTGGACAAAACCCTTGCAAACGGAATAGTTGATTATTTTTTGAAAACTACGGGAAAAATTCAAGTGCCGAGATTTTATAACCGTTTGGATATGAATACATCCGGACTTATTGTTGTAGCAAAAAACGGATTTGCACAGGCATATCTTCAGGAAAAAGCCGAAACAAGAAAATTTTATATGGCTGTATGTGAAGGAATTATTGAAAAGGATGAGTTTTTTATAGAAAGACCGATAGGAAGAGTTGGAGATGAGATAAAAAGAAGAGAGCTTTCTGTGGAAGAGGGAGGACAGACTGCCAAAACAAAGGTAAAAGTTTTGGAGAGATTTCCGGAAAAAAATCTTACTCTTGTGGAATTGGAACTTTTCACAGGACGAACACATCAGATAAGGGTACATCTTTCTCTTGAGGGATATCCGATTTTGGGAGATACTCTTTACGGACATGAAAATGAAAAATTTAAAAGGCAGCTGCTTCATTCTTACAAATTTATCTACGATGATGTAGATACACATGAGCAGAAAATAATTGAAGTTGGGCTTCCGGAGGATATGAAAAATGCATTAGGTGTCAAATAATGCTCAAAAAAGTGTTCAAATTTAATCTGTATCAAAATTGACAAAATAGAAATAGATGGCTATAATCTAAATATACGGATTAAAGAAAATAAAAAAATTATTATAAAGTAAAATTTCAAGGAGGAAACAAAATGGCAGTTAAAGTAGCAATTAACGGATTTGGAAGAATTGGAAGATTAGCATTAAGATTAATGATTGAAAACCCTGAATTTGATGTGGTAGCAATCAACGACTTAACAGATGCTAAAACTCTTGCTCACTTATTCAAATATGACTCAGCACAAGGAAGATTCAACGGAACAATCGAAGTTGTAGACGGAGGATTCGTAGTAAACGGACACGAAATCAAAGTTTGTGCACAAGCTAGTCCAAAAGACTTACCATGGGGAGAATTAAATGTAGATGTAGTTCTTGAGTGTACAGGATTCTTCACTAAAAAAGAAAAAGCTGAAGAGCATATTGCTGCAGGAGCTAAAAAAGTAGTTATCTCTGCACCAGCTACTGGAGATCTTAAAACAATAGTTTACAATGTAAACGACAATATATTAGACGGAACTGAAACAGTTATATCAGGAGCTTCTTGTACAACTAACTGTTTAGCACCAATGGCTAAAGCATTACAAGACAACTTTGGAATCGTTGAAGGATTAATGACAACTATCCACGCTTACACAAACGACCAAAACACTCTTGACGCTCCACACAAAAAAGGAGATTTAAGAAGAGCCAGAGCTGCTGCTGCAAACATCGTTCCTAACACAACTGGAGCTGCAAAAGCAATCGGACTTGTTATCCCTGAATTAAAAGGAAAATTAGATGGAGCTGCTCAAAGAGTACCAGTAATCACTGGATCAATAACAGAATTAGTAACTGTACTTGAAAAACCAGTTACAGTTGAAGAAGTAAATGCTGCTATGAAAGCTGCTGCTACTGAATCTTTCGGATATACTGAAGAAGAATTAGTATCTAGCGACATCATCGGAATCAACTACGGATCATTATTTGATGCTACTCAAACAAGAGTAATGACAGTTGGAGACAAACAATTAGTTAAAACAGTTGCTTGGTATGACAACGAAATGTCTTACACTTCTCAATTAATCAGAACTCTTAAAAAATTCGTAGAATTATCTAAATAGTTCTCTGAGAATAGTTAGAAATTAAATAATACAAAAGAATACGGAACCTCAAGGGGTTCCGTTTTTTGTAAACAGGAGAAAATTTATAAAAATAAAATTCTCTCGGAAAAAATATCAGCTATTTATATTGCTCATTTCACTAAAAATGATAAACTCGGACTTTGTCCTCAAACATATCATTTTTCAGCGTTCAATTCGCTGCATAAATCACGCAGATATTTTTAATATCGAGAATTTTATTTTTCAAATTTACTCTTAATTAAAACCAAAAACAAAATATCTTTAGGAGGAAAAAAGAAATGGCAAAAAAAATCGTAACAGATTTAAATGTACAAGATAAAAAAGTTCTTATGAGAGTGGACTTCAACGTTCCTATGAAAGACGGAAAAATAACAAATGACAACAGAATAGTTGCAGCTCTTCCTACAATAAAATATGTTCTTGAAAACGGAGGAAAAGTTATAGCTTTCTCTCACTTAGGAAAAGTTAAAACAGAAGAAGATTTAAAAACTAAATCAATAAGACCTGCTGCTGAAAGACTTGCTGAACTTTTAGGACAGTCTGTAAAATTTGTTCCTGTAACAAGAGGAGCTGAACTTGAAGCTGCTGTAAACGAACTAAAATCTGGAGAAATCATGATGTTTGAAAACACAAGATTTGAAGATTTAGACGGTAAAAAAGAATCTAAAAACGATCCTGAATTAGGAAAATACTGGGCTTCTTTAGGAGATTTATTTGTAAACGATGCTTTCGGAACTGCTCACAGAGCTCACGCTTCTAACATCGGTATCGCTGCAAATATCGGAGAAGGAAAAGCTGCTGCCGGATTCTTAATGGAAAAAGAAATTAAATTCATCGGTGAAGCTGTTGACTCTCCTGTAAGACCTCTAGTTGCTATCCTTGGAGGAGCAAAAGTTTCTGACAAAATAGGAGTTATCGAAAACCTTCTTGTTAAAGCTGACAAAGTTCTTGTTGGTGGAGCAATGATGTTTACATTCCTAAGAGCTTTAGGAAAAAATACTGGAACATCTCTGGTTGAAGAAGATAAAATCGAACTTGCAAAAGCATTGCTTGAAAAAGCAAACGGAAAATTAATACTTCCAATAGATACAGTTGTTGCAAAAGAATTTAACAACGACGCTGCTCATACAACAGTTTCTGTTGACGAAATTCCTGCTGACCAAATGGGACTTGACATCGGAGCTGCTACAATAGAATTATTCGGAAAAGAAATTGCTGCTGCAAAAACAGTAGTATGGAACGGACCTATGGGAGTTTTCGAAATGCCTAACTTTGCTAAAGGAACAATCGGAGTTTGTGAAGCTATTGCAAACTTACAAGGTGCTACAACAATAATCGGTGGAGGAGATTCTGCTGCCGCTGCAATGCAGCTTGGATATGCAGATAAATTCACTCACATCTCTACTGGTGGAGGAGCATCTCTTGAGTACTTAGAAGGAAAAGCACTTCCTGGTGTAACTTCTCTTTCTGAAAAATAATTTATTATTTGTATACACAACTCAATAATATATAAAAATTCCTGCTGTTTTGTACGGCAGGAATTTTATATTAAAAAATTTTTTGGAAATAAAAAAGGATTGAAATTAATCAATCCTCAAAGTTTACCGTATATTTTTATACTGTCTTAATATTTGATGCCTGAAGTCCTCTTTGTCCTTCAGTTATTTCAAATGTAACTTTTTCATTTTCTTCAAGAGATTTAAATCCCTGTTTTTGAATTTGAGAGAAATGGGCAAATACATCTTTCCCGTCCTCACCTGTAATAAATCCAAAACCTTTTTCTGCGTTAAACCATTTTACTGTACCTTTCATTTGATACCTCCAATTATTTTTTGTTAATGATTAAAGAACTCATTATCATTTTGATATGTAATACTTGGAAGATACTCGGTACTCTAAATATTAAGATTCAAAATTATTAAATTGCTGTTTCATCACTACTTCATAAGTATACCACAGTTTTCGTTATTTACCTAATTTTATTTTCTTGAAAATAAATATCTAAGAAAAAATACAGATGTAATCGTATACCCTTGTGAGCTTTAAACAGTAAAAATATTTTTAAAAAAATAATATTTATTCGCTTCTCAGTGCATCAACAGGATTAAGTTCGGCTGCTTTTTTTGCAGGAGCAACACCAAACACAATTCCTATTCCCATAGAAACAGCCAGAGAAGTAAGAATTGAAAACAGGGAAAACACAGGAGGTATTCCGGCAAAATTCCCAACAAGAAGAGCAAGCAGCACTCCGAAAATTATTCCGATTATCCCTCCGCAGCCTGTAAGAATAATTGATTCCATAAGAAACTGTACAAGGATATCTCTGTTTGTTGCACCTATTGCTTTTCTTATTCCAATCTCTTTTGTTCTTTCAATAACACTCACAAGCATAATATTCATTACTCCTATACCTCCCACAAAAAGAGATATTCCTGCCACAAAAGTTACAAAAAGATTAAGAGTTGTAAGAACACTGTCAAAAGAAGAAGCTCCGTCAGAAAGAGTTCCCACTTCATACAAATCGGCAACACCTGTAATATCTTCAAGAATTTCTTTTGCCCTCGCCATATCTTCCGACATATTTTCAGGATTTTTTGATTCAATAACAATATCTGTATATCCGTTTGCTTTCAAATCAAAAACTTTATCGTAAGTTCTGAGAGGCATTCTCACAAATCTTGGAATTCTTCGTCCTCCCATAGCTTTCACATACTGCTCAAATTCATTTTGAAAAACTCCCACAACAGTGTATCTTAATTTTGGGTCTTTTCTGCTTTTTGACATATCAATGGATTTTCCCAGAGCATTTCTTGTGCTGCCGAAAATATCTCTTGCTGTAATATGGTCGATTAGGATAGACCGCTCTCCGTTTTTATATTCAAGAGAAAGAAAAGAACGCCCGCCAGTAATATTTACTTTGTCAATTTCTTCATATTCCGGAGTGCTTACAGTGAGCCACATTATTTCGTCCCGTCCTCCGATTTTTGCAAACAGCCTTTTTTTAATCATGGGACTTACAGCTTTAAATTCATTTGTTTTTTTCAGTTTTTCTATTGTGCTGTCATCAAGAAGATATTTCCACCTGAAACTCTGGTCTTCTCTGTCAACATACACAGTAAATTTTCCGTATCCTGTTTTTTTCAGATTTCCCGTGATATTTTCCTGTCCCCCTTTACCTATGGCAGACATGGTTATAACAGAAGAAATACCGATTATTATTCCCAACATGGTAAGAAATGAACGGGCTTTGTTTCCTTTCAGACTTTGAACGGCACTTTTTAGGCTTTCATAAAAATTCATTTTTCATCACCGCCGCTTATTATCCGTCCGTCTTTAAAAACGATGATTCTTTTACAGTATTTGGCAACTTCAGGCTCATGGCTTACAATTATTATTGTTTTTCCCTGATTGTTAAGTTCCTGAAAAAGTTTCATAATCTCTTCCTCCGAAACACTGTCAAGATTTCCAGTAGGCTCGTCTGCAAGAATTATTGCAGGGTCATTTACCAAAGCTCTTGCTATTGCTACTCTTTGTCTTTGCCCTCCGGAAAGTTCATTGGGTTTGTGGTGCATTCTTTCTGAAAGTCCTACCTTTTTTAAAACCTCCGCTGCTCTTTTTTCTCTTTCTCCTTTAGGTACTCCTGCATAAACAAGAGGAAGCTCCACATTTTCCAGAGTAGTGAGTTTCGGCAGAAGATTAAAAGCCTGAAAAACAAATCCTATTTTTGCATTTCTGATTTTGCACAAATCTTCTTCTTTTGTTTTGGAAACATCTATTCCGTCAAGAATATATGTTCCCTCCGAATTTTTATCAAGACAGCCCAAAATATTCATCATTGTGGATTTTCCGCTTCCGCTGCTTCCCATAATGGCAGCAAACTCCCCTGCTTTTACATGAAAATTTATATTTTTCAAAGCATGAAGTTTCATTTCTCCATTAATATAATATTTATTTAAATTTTCCACTCTTATCATTTTTTACTGCCCCTTTTTTTATCTTGTCCCCTGATTTCAGGTTTTGATTTGGAGTAATCAGTATCTCTTCTCCCACTTCAAGCCCTTTTTTCACAACAACTTTGTCCCCTTTGGCATTTTCCACTTCCACAAATCTTTGGGTAATGTTGCCGAAATCATCGCAGACAAAAACATAATATCTTTTTCTATCTTCAAGAAGAGCTGTTTTCGGTATCATAATATTTTCATTTTCTCTGTCCAGATAGATGACAGCGGAAACTTTAAATCCCGGTACAATATACGGGATAACTTCATTGGGCTTTACCTCTACCTCAAGAACATTTTCGGAAGTTGTGGTTGAAACTTTTGAAATTCTCGAAATTTTTGTAATTACTCCGGAAAAAGATTCTTTTTTTTCAAAAACTTCAGGTTTTATTATAAGCCCCTGTCCGAGTTTTATATCTTTTACATCATACTCTGCCACTTCCAGCACAATTTTTATATCTGATAAATCAGCAATTTCAAGAAGAGGGGCGTCTGTATCTACCAGATAATTTTCCTGAGCTGTAAGAGATGTGATTGTACCGCTTACCGGACTTTCTATTTTTTCGGCAGTTTTTGCCAAATCTTCCATATATTCTTCTATATTAATCTCTGATTTTCTTACTTCCTCTTCCAGTTCTTTAACATAGTTTGCCGAACTTCCTCCGATTTTGTGAAGCTCTTTTTCAACCAAAAGATTTCTTTTCAGTTTTGCAAGGGAAAGCTGTTCTCTTTCAAGTTTTCTCATTATATTGTTTCTTTCTGTTTCGTCAAAGGTCATCAACAAATCCCCTTTTTCAACATAATCTCCCTCTTGTACAAACACCTTGTCCACTTTCAATTTTTTATCAACGAAAACTTTTTTTGTATCATTTGCTTCAACATTTCCGTCAACATCAATATACCCTTTTCCTGCTCCTTTGGAAACTCTCATAAGTTTGTATTCATTTGCGGGAGTTTTTTTCCCGTGAGAATTTTTATATATAAATCCTCCTGCACAAAGGACAAGGACAGCAATTACTGCAATTATTTTCTTCATAATATATATCTCCTTATTTTATTCTCCTCTTACCATTATCTCGTAAACATAGCTGTTCAAAATATTTTTTGCCTTTTCCTGTGATACTTCATATTCCATGTAATCATCAAAAGATTCCATTACTTCAAGATAATCTATTTTTCCCAGAGAATATTCAAGTTTTTTTATTTCATATTTGTTTTTTTCAAGAGCTGCTTTGTTTTTCAACACCTCGTATTCTTTTTTGTAATCTGAATAGCTGCTTTGAATTTTCAGCTTTTCGGCGGCATTTTCATCAATTTTCTGCTGCAGTAAAATTTCCTGCTGCTTAAAAGAGGTATGTTCGTTTTCAAGAGCTGCATCATAATAAAAGATAGGTTTTGAAATTTTTAAAACCACTCTGTTTTCGTCTGCTCCCTCACCTCTGTCCAGTCTTTCCAAGCCCACAGATATATCAGGCATTTTATTGTCGTAATTCATATACCTAATATTTTCTTTTATAATATCTTTTTCTATTCTGAGTTTCTCAATATCTTTGTAGCCTATTGTGGCAATATATCCGTCTATCTCATCAAAATTGGGAGTTATGTTTGCAAGATTTTTTCCAGTTATATCGATTTTGAAATCATAAAAAAATCTTTTTTTGATTTTGTTCAGATTTTCTTCGAGAGCGGAAATTTCTATCTCAATATTTTTTCTGCTGTATTGCAAAGATTCAAGTTCGATTTTTGGGATTGCCCCCAGTTCGTAAGATTTTTCAAGAGTCCTTTCTTCCGATTGGAGAGTTTTCAGCCCGTTTCTTTTTATTTGTATTTCAAATTCGGTATTTTTATAATCTCTGTACAGCCCGATAAGAGCTATTTTTTGTGTTTCCAAATCTTTCAGAAATGTGTATCTATCTGCTTCTTTTGTCAGGTCGTTTTTTAAAAGATTACTGTCATTTTCGGAAAATATCATTTTTTTAATACTTTTGTTGACACCAAACACAAAATCATTTTCGGGATTTGCAAAATCGTGGTTTTTTCTTCCTTCGATGTAAAAATCTCCGAATTCAGCCCGTCCTGTTGATTTGTATTTATCTTCATCTTCTACATATTCTGTCTGTGCCGAAGCATTTATTCCGTTGTATTCATCAAGTTTGTAGAATTTTTCAAGAGCGTCGGTTTTATTTTTCTGCAGTTCGTATATTTGTTTTCTGTATGAAGTTTCAGTAAGCGAATCCAACATATTGTCAAGGGTAATATCTTCCCCGTAAATACAGCAGGAAACAAACACCGCCCCCATAAAAGCGGAAAATCTCCTTTTCATAAATACTCCTTTCCTTAATAAATTATATATACTATTTTAATATATTTTACAGGCAGATGTATATAAAAATATAAAAACCCCGTAAACTATTTTGATAAATTCAGTTTACGGGGATACTTATATTATAAATTTTTTTGGCTTTTGTTTTTAAAAAAATACTTTTACTCTTTCATCTATATCTGCAAAATCTTTTTCTCCCGCAGGTGCAGTCGGTTTTCCGAAAGGCATCTGTGCAATAAGTTTCCAATGAGCAGGAAGATTGAAAGTTTTCTTTACCTCTTCATCAATCAGAGGATTGTAATGCTGAAGAGTTGCTCCAAATCCAAGTTCTTCAAGAAGACACCATACAGCAAACTGTACCATTCCGTTTGACTGCTCAGCCCATATAGGAAAATTATCTTTGTAAAGAGGGAATTTTTCCATAAGTTCTTTTGTAATTTCCGTATCATCAAAATATAATATTGTTCCGTGTCCTGCTGCAAAGCTGTTTATTTTCTTTTCGGTAGGCTCAAATTTATCTTCGGGAACTATATTTTTGAGAGTTTTCATTACAATATTCCAAAGTGTTTTGTGGCTTTCTCCAAAAAGTACGGCTGTTTTTGTGCTTTGATTATTAAAAGCAGAAGGGACATGCTTTACAGCTTCTTTAATAATCTCTGCTGTTTTTTCGTCTGAAACAGGTGCTTCACTGCTTATTCCGTATACAGACCTTCTGTTTTTCAATGTTTCCATAAAGTTTTTTTCCATTAAAATTCACCTCTTTTGTAATTTGATATTGTACAGTCTTCAATTTTTAGACTTGGTTTTTTCATTTTTTGTCCATATAGTTTTTTCAGTTTTGAACAAAAGTACGCTTTTCTCCTTTATATTATATAATTTAGATGTCCTAAGGGGGACGAAACAAATTACATTTTTTAAGGAGGTGCTGCATTATGGCAGACATGAAAGCAACAAAAGAGGTTATAAAAGGAGTAAACGAAAAACTGAAAAAATCTATTGAAAGAGAAAACAGTTACTTAAAGGAGATGGAAGATGACAAAGCTGCTCTTACTCGTGTTGAAGAACTTATGGAATCAGGAGAATCTATCCCTATTGATAATCCGTATGAGTCTTACACTGAATGGAAAGAAGCAATTGAGAAAGAGATTAAGGCAGGCGAAACTTCTCTTAAAAGGATTGATACAGAAAAAGCAGAAATAATTGCTTTTGAGTATTTCCTTAAAAATGCTCCAGATGAGGAAGCATAAGATAAAGTGCAGGGAAAATAAATTTCCCTGCATTTTTATTTTAGAATTTTCCAATATCCTGAACGATTATTTCCTATTCTTTCGATATAACCATTTTCTTTTAATAGGGAAATTATTCTTTCAAGAGTTCTTTTGCTTATATTTAAATTCTCTGTGATATTTTTATATGTTGTTTCAGGATATTGTTTTAAAAATTCAAATACAGCAGAAAAATTTTCTTCTATTTTATTTTTTGAGCCATTGGCGGTATTCTTGGCGGTATTCTTGGCGGTATTCTTGGCGGTATTTAAAGCCTCGAATTTTATCATTATATCTTCAGGATAAACTGTATATTCTGGTAATTTTGTTCCGTAGTTTTTACAAGCTTCACATATTTTTTCAACACCTCTTCCCCAAGTTTCAATAAATCCTGCTCTGAAAAAACCGTTGGCTATATTTGGATTGAAAGGTTTTGAACGGTGTTTTCCCATAAGAGTTTCAACTGTCCAACCTGATGGGAGAATACAATCGTTAGAAATATATAATTTATCTTTATAAATACTTATTTGAATAGGAATTTGTGTAGCATAGTTTTTATGAACTATGGCATTATATACAGCTTCTCTTACGGCTGCTTTTGGAAATGGATATGTTTCCACCCTTGTAACTCCCTCATAAGATATATCAGCTTTTAAATATTTGGTAAAAATTAAATCTATAACTTTATCAGCCTGTGATATTAAAGAGCCATGAATTTCATCCATATAGCTTATTTCAGAATCACTTTCAAAATATCCTATTTTTATATATGAACCATTAATCCATTTTTCAGGATTTTGATGAAATAACATCATTCCTGCTCTTAAAATTTTATTATCTTTTATAAGTCCTAAACTATCTAAGAGCTGTTCATTTGTCATATTTAAATCTTTCTCGTCCATTCTTTTACTTAAAATAGCTTGTTTTCTAAAAATATCAAAACTATCTCTCCAAAAATCATCAGCGGAAAGATTATCAAGAGGTATACTGTCCCAAGTTATTCCTATTTTTTCAAAAAGAAATTGTGTAAGAGCAGCACCTTTTAAAAGTTGTTTTGTACTTCCGCTTCTGTAATGGTATTCTCCCTTATAATTTACAGGATATGAACTAGGGAGAGTTATAATTTCAAGATAATCTTTGCTTTCTTTGGAATATAAATTTACATCAACAATTATTCCAAGAACATCTCTTACTTTGTTAGGAATATCCTCCAAAAGTTTTTTGGCATTTGTAATTCCTGTAACTGTTCCATCATCATTTTTTCCTATATAAATTTTACCGCCTTGAGCATTTGCAAAACCACAAATCCATTTTAAATAATCTTCTTTCCAAGCTTCTTTCCATTCTATATTTTGTTTTTCTTTATCACTCATAATTATCCTCACATTGAAAAATACGATTTTATATAAATTATATCATATTTATTAATTGTTTTTATAAAAAAAAGGACTTTTTCAGTCCTTATATCAGTTTCTTAAAAACGGAAGCAGTCCTTCTGTAATTACTAATTTTCTTCTGCCGTATTTTACTGTCAATATCTCTCCGTTATCGATAGCAGTATATATACAGCTTCTGCTTATCTTCAAAAATAAAGATAATTCTTTTACAGATGTGA
>UQXM01000023.1 GCA_900545035.1 uncultured Fusobacterium sp.
CCCTGCTTGTAAGGCAGGTGCTCTCCCAACTGAGCTATGCGACCTACATCAATTAGTATACTAAAATTTAATTTTTTTTGCAAGTACTTTTTTTATTTTTTTTTAATTTTTAAATTTCATTTATAAATACTTTTAAAAGAAGTTTAAGATTTACAGGCATTTTAATCATATTTTTTATGCTTATAAGGTTTTGAAGTCTCTCATAATCTCTCACCATATGGCAGATATATCCGCAAAGTTCCTGTATTAAAATTCTATCGCCGTCTGCTGCAAAATTTATATTTTCTGCAAAACTTATTTTATCAATCTCATTTATATATTTTCTGTTTTTATAGAAATCTCTGAGAGCTTTGTAAATTTTTATTTTATTCTCAATAACAGGCTCTTCAAAATAATTTTTTATAAAATTCCCTATTTCATTGTAAGACTCTCCTTGAAAAAGATCTATTTCAGTTTGTTTATACTCTGCTATCTCTTTTCCTCTTCCCAGAAAAAAATCATACTCTTCACGGGAAACTCCCAGCTCTTCAGCACTTCTGTTTTTTATTTTCAAAAATATGCTTCTTGATTTTATTGTAGGAAGAATATTAAGATTATTGGCTGTAAGTATAAAAAAATCTCCTTTTTCAGGTTCTTCTATAAGTTTTAAAAGAGCATTGGCAGATTCTTTTTTCAGCTTTTCAACATCACGGAGAATAAATATCCTGTTCCCTCCCTCATATGAAGCTGTGGAAGCTCTGTAAGCAAGTTCACGGATTCTGTCTATTTTTATTCCGCTCAAATCCTCGTATATTTCCAAATCTCCATGAGTCAGGCTATCCATTCTTTTACAGCTGCTGCACACTCCGCAGAAATCATTTTCTGCATTTTCACATGTAAGAGCTTTGGCATAGGCAAGGGCAAACTCCATTACAAGCTCTCTGTCCTCGCCGTAAAAAATATATGTTCCCTGCTCTCTCCCGCTTTTCAGCTCATTTATTAAAAAACTTTTTGCCTCTTCATTGGAAATAATATCTTTAAACATACTATCTTTCTGCTTTCTCTATTTTCTTTAATACTTTCAGCTGATCCATTGCCATTCCTGCTCCGATTACCACACTCAGAAGAGGATTTTCTGCAAGTCTTACACTAAGATGAGTGTGCTGAGATAAAAGTACAGGGAAATTTCTGATAAGAGAACCTCCTCCTGCCATCACTATTCCTCTGTCTACTATATCTGCTGCCAGTTCAGGAGGAGTTTTTTCAAGCACTTCTTTTACACACATTACAATTTCCATAAGAGAGTCGGAAATAGCTTCTCTTACTTCTTCAGATGTAATTGTTATAGATTTTGGAAGTCCCATTATCAAATCTCTTCCTTTTACAACAATGCTTTCTTCTTCCTCAAGAGGAATAGCAGTACCTATTTTTATTTTAATCTCTTCTGCTGTTTTGTCCCCAATTAAAAGATTGTGAGTTTTTTTGATATATTTTATTATATCCATATCAAAATTATTGCTGGCTGTTCTTATTGTTTTGCTGACAACAGTTCCTCCGAAAGAGATTACTGCAACATCGGTAGAACCTCCTCCGATATCAACTATCATATTTCCGGTAGGAGCAGATATATCTATCCCTGCTCCAAGGGCTGCGGCTCTTGCTTCTTCTATAAGATAAGCTCTTTTTGCTCCGGCTGAAAGTGCTGCTTCAAGGACTGCTCTTTTTTCCACACCTGTTACATCAATGGGAACACATATCATTACATCAGGCATAAAAACTGTATTTCCAAAAACTTTTTTTATGAAATATTTTATCATAGCTTCCGTAACATCATAATCAGCTATTACTCCCTCACTCAAAGGTTTTATAGCAACAATGGAATCGGGAGTTTTTCCTATCATCTCTTTTGCTTCATTTCCAACTGCCAAAACTTTTCTTGTTTCTTTTTCAACAGCAACAACAGAAGGTTCGTTCAAAACTATTTTTTTGTGTTTTTTACTGTAAACAAGAGTATTTGCTGTACCAAGGTCTATTCCTATTCCTTTTCCTGATCCAAAATTAAAATTAAATAATCCCATGCTGTTTTTCCTCTCCATTCAGATTTGTTTTTATTATCTCTTTTATTTTTTCAATATTTCCGTCTATATACAAAGCTCCTATATATGCTTCAAATCCTGTGGCTTCTCTATATTCCGCAACAGAACATGATTTTGGAAAAGTTTTTATATTTCCGTTTTTACTTCTGTTTATAAGAAGTTTGTACTTTTCATCCACATCATCTATTATCTCTTTTAAAATTCTGCTCTGAGTTTTTGCATTTACACATTGAACAACATGCTTGTTAAGATTTCTTATATTATATCCTTTGAGAATAAAATACTCTCTCACATATAGTTCCCACACAGAATCTCCCAGATACGCAAGGACAACTCCGCTGGTTTCTCTCAAATCTATAGGGACCATGTAGTTTTATCCTTTCCGTCTTTTATTTTTATTCCCAATTCTCCGAGTCTGTCTCTGATTTTATCAGACAGTGCCCAATTTTTTTCAGCTCTGGCATCTCTTCTCAGCTCAAGAATAAATTCCACAAGCTCTGATGTAAGGTTTCCTATATTTTCTTCGTTTTTAAGCTGCACTCCAAGAACTTCTTCCATTATCATTCTGATATATGTTTCTGCCGCTGCAAGATTTTTCATTCCCTCTTCAGATACTTTTTCTGTGTCAGCATATTTATTTACCTCTTTTACAAGTTCAAATATTGCTCCAAGTCCCTGAGCTGTGTTAAAATCTTCGTCCATTGCAGCTATAAATTTTTCTTTTGTTTCTTCAAGGAAAGTTTTCAGTCCCTCAAGATTATCTCCGTTTTCAGCAGGTTTTTCCGCAAGTTTTTCTTTTATTCTAAGAACAGCATTATCTATTCTTTCAAGTCCTGCTTTACTTTGATTTAATTCATTATCGGAAAAATCAATCGGTTTTCTGTAATGAGAACTTAAAACGAAAAATCTTATTACTCTTCCCTCATAATGCTCAAGTACCTCTCTTAAAAGGAAAAAGTTTCCAAGAGATTTTGACATCTTTTCTCCGTTTACATTTATATATCCGTTATGCATCCAATATCTTGCATATTCTCCGTGGCTGCTGCATCTTGACTGAGCTATTTCGTTCTCATGGTGAGGGAAAATCAAATCCTGTCCTCCCCCATGAATATCAAATGTATCCCCAAGATATTTGCTTGACATTGCAGAACATTCTATATGCCATCCCGGTCTTCCTTTTCCCCAAGGAGAATCCCAACTTGGTTCTCCCTCTTTGGCTTTTTTCCAAAGAGCAAAATCAACAGGAGAACGCTTTATATCATTCACTTCTATTCTTGCTCCGGCTTTTAAGTTTTCTATATTTTGTCCTGAAAGACATCCATAATCATCTTTGTCTTTCTCCACTTCAAAATATACATCTCCGTCAGCTTCATAAGCATAACCGTTTTCTATAAGATTTTTTATTATCTTTATCATGTCTCCGATATGTTCTGTGGCTCTCGGTCTTATCATTCCCTCTTCTTTAAGATTTACTTTTTTTGTATCTTCAAAATATGCTGATATATATTTATGAGCAATCTCTTTAAGAGTTACACCCTCCTGATTTGCTCTGGCTATCATCTTGTCGTCCACATCTGTAAAGTTTTGAACATATGTAACTTTGTACCCTCTGTATTCAAAATATCTTCTTACAGTATCAAAAAATATTGCAGGACGGGCATTACCTATATGTATATAGTTGTATACTGTCGGTCCGCATACATACATTGAAATCTCATTTTCTTTTAATGGTTTCAGCTCTTCCACTTTTTTCGTCATTGTATTGTATACTCTTATCATGGCTTTCCTCCCAATGTTTAAATTTCTTCAATAAGTTCTATTTCTGCTTTTAATCTAAGACTGTCAGGCTCATAAAAACCGTCAGCTTCTATTTTTCCGTAATATGTTTTAATTTTTCCAGAGAAAAATTGATTAGGTGTCAGTTCTTTTTTGTTTTCAACAGGTATGAAAGTATCGTCTCCTATACAGATATACATATTTCCCTCTCTGTCTTTTTCTACATTTATATCTTTGTCATCTTTAAAATATTCAACATATTTTTCAGCATCAGCTGTATTTTTCATTCCCAAAAGATAGTTTCCGTTTTCAATATCCGCTACCATTTCTCCGTTAAGCTGTGAAAATATATCAGCAGACCCTTTTATAAACAAATCCTGAATAATATTTATCTGTCTGCTTCCGTGAGATACAGCAACAGCTCTCAAAATAAATGTATCAAGTATTTTTAAATCTGTTGTTGATAAATATATTCTGTTTTCATCAATATATTTGTTAAGTCTTCTTTCTGCAGGCTGACTGCTCAAATCTTTTATAATAGAATTATCACCATATACAGAGCCGTCAAGAATAATTTTATTTCCCTCTGTATTTCCCGAAAGCACCACTCTGTCAATTCCCAAAAGTCTTTCTCTCTCCTGATTGAAAATAAGAGTTCCAAGGTCGCTGTCAGCTCTCTCATTTATAATATCCACAACTTTCAGACTTTTTTTGCTGTTTCCGTGAATAATTCTGTTAATACTGTCAATATCGTTCCCTATAAAGAACAAACCTCTGTATGCTTTAAGGTATATCTCTTCATCAGGTGAAACTCCTGCTTCTTTTTTCACTTCATCTTTCAGCTGATAAAAATAATCATCTCTGTAATTAAAAAAATCTTTCAGTTTTAAAATCATAAGAGGATAATATTTTCCTGTATCAATTATCCCTACGGTTTTTATATTTCCGCTATAAATTCTACTCTGGGATAAAAGATAAATACTTTGTACTTTTTCAAGAAGTTCTTTTTCTTTAATATTTTCTATCCCTAAAATTTTTTCAAATTTTTCTATTTTTTCATTATTTAAATTTTTATTGCTGTAAATAAATGTTGTTCTGTCAGTTATAAATTCATCCGGTGAAATTTTATAGGAAAATTCAAAAGCTAAAACAACTGCTGCAGCCAGTGCTGCCAGTGAAACAATCACTCCTATTAATTTTTTCATTAATCCTCCTGACTTAAATAACCTAATTTTTCTCTGCAAGTTTTTCTATTTCTCTTTTTATAACTTCCAGATTATTTTCTCTGTCAAAAGATGAACTGTATGCAGCTCTTCTTGTATCATTTAAATCTATATTTATTATACTTAATTTTTCTGTAAATTGCTCCATTTTTTCTATAATTTTTCCGTAAGGAGATACTGCAAATGAACTTCCTGCAAAAACCACATTGTCCTCTGTTCCTATTCTGTTTACAACTATATTAAAGTTGTTGTTGTATAAAGAACTGTTTACAGCTCCTGCTTCATAAACAGATTTTTCTTTTTTGGCAGCTGCCTCTTCATTTACAAGACTGAAAACAACATCTGCATTTTGTATTCCCAAAATTCCCTGTACCATAGGATTTGCTCCCTCTTCTCCAAGAACTATTGCAAAATTTCCATGTCTGCTCTCAAAAGTCTGTATCTCTTTTCCTCTTGTAAAATATCTTGATTCACTTCCTCCATGTCCGTTCGAAAAAAATACTTTTCTGTGTTTTCCTATTATTTTTCCGTCCTCAAGACAATATCCTGTATTGTAAAGTTTTCCTTTTTCAGCTTCCACAGCTCCGAAAACTATTGTTATTTTACGACTGAATTCCATAAATTTTTCAGGTATTTCACATATTCCCACATCAAAAACAGCATCCTCCAAAAGACTTCCTGTGATTGAAAGTTCGGGGAAAACTATTGTATCTGCTTCATTTTTTATTGCTTTTTCTATATTCTCTTCCATTTTTTTCAGATTTTTTTCCACATCTGCAAGATATGGTTTCATTTGAGAAATTGCTACTTTCATTAAATTTTATCCTCCTGCTCCAGAAAATTTAAGTCTTCTTTTGTTGTTATCTTTATATTTCCATAATCTCCCTGAAAAATTTTTACTTTTCCTCCATATCTTTCCACAAGAGATGAATCATCTGTTCCCATAAATCCTTCTTCCTTTGCTTTTTCATAAGCATCTATAAGAACTTCTCCTCTGAACACCTGAGGTGTCTGAGCTGCTGCAAGTCCTTTTCTTGCAGGAGTGGAAATTATTATTCCGTTTTCATCAACAATTTTTATTGTATCTTTTACAGGCACTCCCGTAACAAGTCCGTCAATTTTATTATTGTTCATAAGCTCATTGAAAGTTCCCTCAATATATTCATCTTTCAGAAAAGGTCTTGCTCCGTCATGCACTGCTATCACAGAATTTCTGCTGCAAAGTTTCAAGGCATTGTAAACAGAATCCTGTCTTTCGGCTCCTCCGAGAATTACTTTTCCTTGTGCTTTTGTTATTCTAAATTTATCACACAAATAAATAATTTCCTGAATATATTCTTTTGGTGCTGTAACTATTATATCAGTTATAAAATCTGAGTGCTGAGCTTTTTCAAGCACATGAACAAAAATCGGTCTGCCCTTGTAAGATATAAACTGCTTTGGATAATTTAAACCCATTCTTTTCCCAGAGCCTCCCGCCGCAACAATAAGAGTATATCTTATTTCAGAGTTACTACCGAACATCCTACACCACCTTCTCCTTGTCCGCCGAATCTGAATTCTTTTACATATCTGCAAGTTTTAAGATATTCAACAATACCTTTTCTAAGTGCTCCCGTACCGTTTCCGTGTACCACCTGTACTTCTTTATATCCGTTCATCATGGCTCTGTCAAAATATGCTTCCAGTTCATAAATGGCTTCTTCCACCATTTTTCCTCTCAAATCAATTTTTGAAGTAACATTTGTTCTTTTTGAGCTTGAAACAGGTGTAAATACTTTTTCTTTTTTCTCTGTAACTTTTTTTATGTCATCAAGAGGAACTTCCAATTTTAAAATCCCTGCCTGAATAAACGCTGTCTCTTTTGAAGCATTAATTTTCAACACAACCGCATACTGTTTAAGACTTGACACAAGAACTTTTTCTCCCTCTTTAATGTCAATCTTTCTTGCAGCTTTTGGTTTCTGCTCAACATTTGCTTTTTTCTCCTGCTCTAATCCGCTTCTAAGCATATTAAGACTTTTCTGAACACTCTTCATATCATCTTTTTTGCTCTCTTCAGACTGTAATTTTTTAACAAGAGCAGCAGCTTTGTTCTGCATATCTTTCATCATTGCATCTGCTTTTTCATAAGCTTCTTTCAGAATATTATTTTTTTCTATCTCAAGCTGTCTTAATTTTTCCTCGTATTCATCTTTATCTCTTTTAACTTTTTCTTTCAGTCTGTTTACTTCCACCTGCATGGCTTCCAGTTCATCAGCTTTATCTTTTATATTGGAAATCATTTTTTCAACTTTTTTATTTTCATCGCTTATATATGTTTTGGCTCTTTCGATTACCTCGTCGCTCACTCCAAGTCTTTTTGCTATTGTAAGAGCATTGCTTTCTCCCGGAATACCTATAAGCAGTCTGTATGTCGGAGAAAGAGTATCAGCATTAAATTCCATTGAAGCAGTTTCAATTTCCTCTTCATTGTATCCGTATGCTTTTACTTCACTGTAGTGAGTCGTAATCATTGATTTTACTTTTCTCTCTTTCAGATAATCTATAACCGCCATAGCAAAAGCCGAACCTTCAACAGGGTCTGTTCCCGAACCAAGCTCATCAAGAAGCACAAGAGAATTTTTTGTTACACTTGAAAGTATCTCCTGCACATTTTTCAGATGAGCAGAAAAAGATGATAAAGACTGCTCAATACTTTGCTCATCTCCGATATCTGCATACACTCCTGAGAAAAATCCCACACTTGAACTTTCTTTGGCTGTAACAGGAATTCCTGCAAGAGCCATAAGAGTAAGAAGTCCTGCTGTTTTAAGAGCAACAGTTTTTCCTCCTGTATTCGGTCCTGTAATAAGAAGAGTATTATATTTTTTTCCTATTTCAAATGTAAGAGGAACTACTTTGTCTTTATCGATGAAAGGATGTCTTCCCTCAACTATTGAAAGCTGTTCTCTTGCATTTATCTCCGGAATTGCACAATCATGTTCTATTGCATATCTTGATTTTCCGTTTAAGAAATCAAGCTCCAGTACATTTTCCCCTATCTTTCTTACATCTTCCACATTCATTCTTATCTGGTCAGTTATTCTAAGAAGAATTTTTCTTATCTCTTCTCTTTCTCTTGCCTCCAGCTCTCTCATTTTATTATTAAGAGAAACTATTGAAAGAGGCTCTATAAATACTGTCTGACCGCTTGCCGATCTGTCATGTTCTATCCCTTTTATTAATCCTTTAAAATCAGCTTTTACAGGAATAACACTTCTTCCGTCCCTTACTGTTACTATTTTTTCCTGAATTGCTTTTGTGTAAGTTTCGTTTGAAAACATATCATCAAATTTTCTTTTTATATTTGCTGATAAAAGTTTTTTCTGTGCCCTTATATCTCTCAAATCAAGAGAGGCTTCATCCTGTATTTTTTTCTCATTATCTATTGTTTTGTTTATTATATCTTCAATAAATTTTAAAACAGGAACAGACAAAAACTTCCCTTTCAATTCTTTGTATTTTTCCAAATCTTCCAGTCTGTTTTTAAATAATCTGAAAAGTCTTAGATTTTGATTGATATCGTAAAGCTCCTCCGGTTCAAAATACATTCCCATAAGATCACATTTTTTTAAAATTTCCAAAATATCTTTCATTCCGGCAGTTTCTATTCCGCCGTCATATTTTGAAAAATCTATAAAATCTCTCACTATATCAAATTCTTTTCTAAGAGAATTTATATCCTTGTAAATTTCAAGTTCTTGTGTTCTTTCTTTATTTTTTTCAATCTCCATATATCCGCTCAAACTGTCTTTCAGTTTGTTGAATTCCAATATATTATAACTATGATTGTTCAATTCTATCACCTTTTTTAAAAAATTTCCTTTTCATTATATTATATCATAATATTGTCGAAGATTAATAATACTTTATTTTTCCAATTTTTTCTGTTTTATTTTCTTTTAAATTAAAAAATCCCTTGATATATTTTCTATATAATGATATAATAATTTGCGATAATTATTTAGGGGAGGTGCAAAAATGCAAAGATGTGAAATTTCTGGAAAAGGAATTACTTTCGGTAACCAAATATCTCACTCTCACAGATTAACAGGAAGAGTTTGGAAACCAAATTTACAACCAGTTACTGTTGTTATCAACGGACAACCTTTAAAAATTAAAGTTTGTACTAAAGTTTTAAAAACTATCAAAGGTGCTTCTGAAACTGAATTAATGCAGATTTTAAAAGCAAATGCTAATACTTTAAGTCCAAGAATTACTAAGGCTCTAAGCAAATAGTAAATATTTAAAAACTTATATGTATTAAAAAAAAGACAGCTTGTTTGTACTGACGAAGCATGTCTTTTTTTTATACTTTTATTTTTTATCTTTATCATAAAGTATATCCTCTATATTTTTACTTACCCTGAATTTTATATACTTTCTTGATTTTGAATTTATAATATTGTTGTTTCCCCTTGGATCTATAATTTTTCTTTCTGCTGTTTTCTTTATTTCAAATACTCCGAATTTACGAAATGTTATTTTAGGATATTTTTTAAATCCCTCTTTTAAAGTATCTAAAAATTCATCAACATTTTTTTCAGCTTCTTTTATGTTTTCTATATTATTTATTTCTGCATATAGTTTTACAAAATCTTTTTTTATCATTTTTTCTCCATATAATATCAAAAAATTTATTTTTCTTCATATAATTCTGTTTCATATCCTCTGCTTACTTTAAATTTTATATACTTTCTGGGTTTTGCATGAATAATATTTTCCGAATTTTTAGGGTCATGTATTTTTACTTCTTTGGTTTTTCTTACCTCAAAACTTCCAAATTTTCTGAATACAACAGTTTCATTTTCTGAAAGTGCTTTTATCACAGCTTTAAGAAAATAATCTATTTTTATTTCAGCTTCTTTGCTGTTTATTCCGTTGTAATTTGAATAAAACTCAACCAGCTCTTTTTTAGTTGTCATAATTTTTCCTCATTGATTATTTTACAAAAATTTTCTATTGTATCATTGATTATGATTAATTATACAGGAAAATTTTATCTTCTTTATACTAAAAATATAGTATATTTTATCAAAAAATATAAAAAAACGATTATTTTTTCAGCAAAAAATAATCGTTTAAATAATCATAATTAATTATACACCCTGTACATACCTATTAATTTTTTATAACTTCTTCTAATTTCTATAGTTTTTATTTTGATTATAATCTATTTTTTATAAAAAATCTAGTTATTTTTCTAATTTTCTATCTCTTCTTTCAGCTGACTCACCCAGTTTACAATTCTTTCCTCTGTAAGATCTTTCTGGTTTTTATCATCAATCACAAGACCTATAAATTTTCCTTTCTCGACACTTCTTGATTCTTCAAATTCATAACCTGCTGTCGATGTTCTTCCAATCAGCTTTATATTATTGTATTTTATGTATGTATAAATAACATTCATTCCTTCTGAAAAAGTTTTTCTAAAAAATTCCTGATCTCCCACACCTATAAGAGCCACTTTTTTTCCTCCAAAATCTTTTTCTCCCAAAAATTTTAAATGTGTTTCCCAGCTCTTCTGTACATCTCCTCTGTTCCAGCTTGATGTAGCAAATATTAAAATATCATAATTATCTATTTTTTCCTCTATTTCAGATACATTCATTACATCAGCACCCAAAAGCTCCCCTGCTCTTTCAGATACCCTTTTAGTAACTCCTGTTGTACTTCCATAGAAAATACCTATTTTCATTTTCTTTCCTCCTGATTAAAATCTTTTGCTTTATTATACCATAAAAGTATTTTAAAGAATATTTTTAAATAAAAACAGAGCCTGACTTTTACATCAAGCTCTATTTTTTAGAGAAATTTATTAGAATTATGTCAGCTTATCTGCACTAGAATTTATATCCTACACCTACATTTACTCCGTAAGCTTCTGTATCATCGCTTCCAAATTCATAAGTAAATCCTCCGTTATAGAAGAATCCGTTTTCATTTACTGCTTCTGCTCCTAAGTTGAATTTAACTATATTTTCTGCAAGCTCTGCTCCCAATACATCGAATCCATTACTTGTTTCTGTTCCGTAGAATCTTCCTTCAAATTCTTTATCTGTATCTCCCATCACTTTTATATAAGATGCTCCGAATTTTACATCTACTTTTGTTTTTTCCAATTGAACTGATTTCACTACATCAAATCCTGCTTCTGCATCAAATGTTGATATCTCTGCATCTGATACTCCAAAGTAAGAATCTTTCGCGTTGTCTTGGTCAACATAAGTATATCCCAATTTTACTTTTGGCTGAATTGATAATCCGTCTCCAAGATCTGCTGTATATCTTCCTTGTACATATCCGCTTAATGCTTGAGTGTCATATTTATCTGAACCATGAACATTTGCTATTGTATTATCTGCATCATATTCTCCAAATTGGTATCCCAATCCTGCTGTGAAATCGTAATTTCCAACAACTTTATTTCCGTATACTCCTAAGTAGAACAAATCTGCGTCTGCACTTCCTCCGTCAGTATCCACATCTTGTTTTACTCCTGATAAAGCTATTCCTGCTGTTGTTGTTTCGTTAATTCCGTAACCGAATGCTGCCATAAGTCCTGTTGATTCTATTTCAGAAGAATAATCTCCAACAATTCCTTTTCTGTCATATTCGTTTTTAGAGTAAAGAGCTTTACCTTCTGCTGTCCATTTTCCTACTTCTGATTTTCTTGCAAGAGATTCAACAGCTTCTTCGTTTAATTTTACATTATCGTAAGCTGCTCTTACTGTTTCTGAATAGATATTAGATGAGTAGATTTTATCCAATTCAACTCTTCTTAATTCAGGGTCTTCATTGAATACACCATTTACTACTTTAGCTGCACTATTTATTTCATTTAATTCAGGAGTGTCTTCAAACAATTTAGTATTATATACTAAGTTAAGTTTTCCGTCTGTTAAATCTTCTCCCTCTTCTATCATATATACATTTGTTGTATTAAGTTTACTTACTAAATCTGTTCCAAATGTATTATTTTCTCCAAGGTCAACTGTTACTTTTTCTCCTTCAAAATTCTTAGTTCCAATTATAATATTTCCTGTACCTTCAACTTTAAGATTTCCATTTGAATTATGGAAGAAGTTTTGAGAATATACTCCGTCAGTATTTTCTGCTCCTACTTCTATCGCAGCATCTCCGTTTAGAGAAATTGTTCCTGCTCCAACAGCATCTTCTCCGAAAGTAGCAGCATTTCCTTTAGCAATATTTATATTCTTAGCATTGATTGTTCCGTTAAAGCTGTTGTCAGTTCCTATGAAATCTATAATTCCGTTTGTTGTATTTTCTCCTATTATCACATTTTCAGCTACACTAGTATTGTTAAGAACTAATTTAGAATTTTCTCCGGCAAATTTTATATCAGTAGTTCCTGAACCATTTACTTTTTCATTTGAAAGTTTCAACTCTGTATTATCAGTTATATTTATATTTCCAACACTGTCAATGTTTAATGCTCCATTAGCTATTTCAAAATCTGCTGTATTTGTTACATTTCCTATTACATTGACAGCTTGTGAAGATATTGTACCACCATCTGTTATATTAACATGTTCTAAAGTTACTTTATCTTTTGTTGCATCAGCAGTAATTTCTCCTATAGTTACATCTCCGGCAACTACATCTTCTCCTTCTGTAAGAATAGCTTTTCCATCTGTTCCAACAATCATTCCAATGTTAGTAAATTTTCCATCGAATAATTGTTTTACATCAAATTCTTTTTCATCATCACTTGTTACTCCATTTACTTGAATTTTTCCTGTGTTTTTTACATCTCCGCCATCTTCAACTTTTGCAACTTTATCTCCTGCATCTACTACTATAAGTCCTTTATTAAGAACACTTCCATCTTTTGCAACAGTCATAAGAGTAGAATTTTCTTTTTCATTACCAAAAATAATAGCTCCTGCATTTTGTAATTTTCCTGCTCCGACATTTATGCTGTCAGTAATTGTAAGCTGTGTATCATAATTATCAGATTCTGCTGTTTTGGATTTATTCATACCGATATTAATTTCATCAAAATCAGCTATTTTTATTAAACTGTTTTTATATCCATCAATATTTAAAACAGAATTTTCTACTGTTACTTCTCCGGCTTCTGTTACTACTGATTTTGTTCCAGCTTTTGCTGCTTTTCCTGTTCCGTAAATACTTCCAATAATTTCTCCGCCTGTGATATTAACAGTAGAATTTGTTACAGTAGATTTTGCTCCTCTTGTTGCAATTCCTCCTGCTATAATATTTCCCTCAATTTTTCCGCCACTAATATTAACCACAGAATTTTCTACATGAGTTTCCGCCATATTTCCTGCTGCAACTCCTCCTGCAACTATTGCAACTCCATCTCCAAGAGCATATACTTCATTTAAATAAGATTTGTAATCTTGATTTCCTGTTATTTCTTTTTTAGCACCCAAATGTTCATAACCAAAATCTGTAACATATCCTCCTGTTACATTTATTGTAGATGTTCCTGATGTTATAGCTTCTGCATTTGAAGTATTTAATTGTGAATCATCTATTGCAACCCCTCCACCAAATACTCCATCTGCTGAACCGTTTTTAATATTAATTTCACTGTCTTTTACTTGAGCAAGAGCTTTTCCGTCAAAATTTAAATTTCCATTATAATTTCCTATTCCATAATAAACTGCAAGTCCGTTTCCTGATACTCCTATTACTTCTGTATCTTTTCCGTCAATATTTACTACAGATTTTCCTGTTACTTCAGCTGTTGATTTTGCCCAGTTATTATTTGCAGCAATACCGTTTCCAAGTACTCCCACAATATATCCACCATTAAGATTTGTAGTTGTATTAGCTGCTGTTACTGTTGAAACTCCTTTATCTGCCGCAACAGCCATTCCGTTTCCCGCAACTCCCACAGCTATTCCGCCGTCTTTTAATACTCCAACTGTATCTTTCATCGAAATAATCAAATCATTAACATTTGTTCCTTGATTTGGAGTAACTACATTTTTTAGTTGTTTTACTAAATCTGCTACTTTTGTCATTACTCCATTTTCGCCAATATAATCTCCGTCTATTTTTTTAGTTAAATTTACATTTACAGTAATATCATTTGCTTCAACTGTTGATGTAGAAATTTTATCTGTTTCAGTAGGTGCTTTTCCTTGTGGAGAATTTTGATGAGATACTGCAAGTCCGTTTCCTACTACAACTGCCGCAGCTGTTTTTCCATCAAGTGTTACATCTATATCTCCTGATTTTACTGTTGATGTTCCACCATCTTTAAGTCCTGAAATTGTAATTGGTGGAATTCCATCTTTATCAACAACAAAGTTTCCATTTTCATCTATTTTTCCACCTAAAGTTCCGTTTGTTAAATATTGAGAAGCATCTGTAGCAAATGCAAGTCCTCCACCTGCTACTCCGACAGAAAGTCCATCTTTAATTGTTACATTTGTTTTACCTGTCGTATTGGCAGAAGCTGTTCCGCCTAAAGTAGAAACTGCCATTCCTCCGCCAAACAGTCCTGCTGTAATCCCCTCTAATCTATCTCCGTTTACTGCAGAATTAACTTTTATATTAGAATTTCCGTTTACAGTTGATGTAGATGTTCCACCTATTGCTGCTGTAATTCCTCCTGCTGTCAGTCCTGCTCCATTTGCACCATTATTTATATTTAATGCAGTATTTCCATTTATAATAGTTGTTGTATTTCCATTTAGTTTTAAATCAGCTTTTAAAGTTGCTTTTGGATGTTCGATAAAACTATAAACAGAAATATTTCCTAAAGAAATAGCTGTACTTCCTGCTGCTCCACCAAAAACATTTCCATTATTAATTGTAACTGTAGAATTTCCATTTCTATTTATTTGTAAATCTTCTTTTTCAACTGAACTATTAATTTCTACTTTTATACCATTTTTAATACCTAATTTTACATCTAATTTTCCAAATCCAACAGACATATCTCCACCAACTAAACCTAAAACTACCGGTGAATTTTCATTTCCAACTATCGTATTAGTATTTCCCTCTATTGGTGTTCCGTCATTAGTATCTACTCTTCCAAGTGTCGTTCCTAACTTTACTAATTGAGGTTTTTTTAACATACCTCCACCTAATATAAGAGCTCCTTCTATATCACGCATTCCCTCACTAAATCTTCCTTGTCCTGCTAAAGCTCCTGTCAAAACAACATAATCTTTTCCATGTTTTTCATGCTGACTTAATGCTTTTCGTATCCCTGATAAAGAATGATCTTTTTGTAAATCAGACAATAAATATCCAACGCTACCGTTTGAATAAATTTCAAGATTTCCATTTTGCCCCACAGCAAATTTCGTACTTTTTAGAGTATTCAATAAAATATCATTAGTGTATACTCCATCTTTTGGAACTGTTCCCGTATCTGCTCCCATTGCAACAGTTCCTGCAATCAAAAATCCAACTACAGTTGCAAGTGTTACCTTTACTTTTGTTTTTAACCATCTTTTTAAAGATTTTTCTGTGTTTACAAAATTATTCATAATAACTCTTCCCTCCTAAAAAATTATTAATAAATTTTTTTATTTTCATATTACTGATAAACACATCTGATAATATATACAGATGTTTATAAACTTTTTTGTCAAAAGGTTTATGAATATCTGTGTATCTATAGTATTATCAAAAAAATCTTTTTAACTGTATGGTTGATTATAATTTTTTATACCAAAAAATTTTACACATCTCATGCCAAAAAAATAGTATTTTTTTGCAAAAAATATAAAAAAACGATTATTTTCGGAATTGAAAATAATCGTTTAAATAATCATAATTAATTATACACCTAATTTGTACTCGTTTATGTACTGCTTTAATATTTTTTTAATTTTTTTAAATCATTTTTTTGTTTCTTGCTATAATTATAG
>UQXM01000024.1 GCA_900545035.1 uncultured Fusobacterium sp.
GAGCAATAAGAATGTTGAATTTTATTATTTCTCCTTATCTAAGTAAAAGAAAAAAGACTGAACTTATATGTCCAGTCTGTAAGAAACTATTTTTCAATTCTTGTATAAGGAATTAAAGCGATATTTCTAGCTCTTTTAATAGCTTTAGCTATTTTTCTTTGTAACTTAGCATTTGCACCAGTTACTCTAGAAGGGTTGATTCTTCCTTTATCAGAAACAAATCTTTTTAAAAGATCAACATTTTTATAATCTATTTCTGAAGCTTTAACTCTTAATTTAGCTCTTCTTCTTCTGAATTCAGCCATTTTAAATACCTCCTCTTATTTGAAATAAACTTTTTGATAACAATAATTAATAAATTTTAGAATTAGTCTTGCTTAACGATGATGTATCTCATAACTTCTTCAGTTATGTTAAGCTTTCTTTCTACATCTACTAATTTTGTACCGTCCATTTCGAACATAGTTAGTACATAAAATCCTGTTTTCTTTTTATCGATAGGATAAGCTAACTTTCTTTCTCCCCATTTCTCAGTTTTAGTGATAGTAGCAGCAGCTTCAGTTAATACAGCGTCAACTTTAGCAATAACTGCATCTCTTCCCTCTTCTAAGATAGTTGGGTTGATGATGTACATAATTTCGTATTTAGTCATTCAATTTACCTCCTCCCTATGGTTTTAGCCCAAAACACTTATGTTCTTGAGCAGGGCGAATATTATTATATCATAAGAGTTCTTTAATTTCAAGAACTTTCTTATTTTTATTTTTCTTCCAATTTCAGAATCTCTCTTATAAGTTCCAAACCATCTTCAAGATTATTTTCTATTATTTTTTGAAGTATTTCTATATCCAATGTCTGATAATCATGGACAGCTATATTTCTGAAACCTATCATTCCCTGCAATTTGCTGCTTAAATTTTTATCAATAATATTTTCTTTTTCCAAAATTTGAAAACATTCCTTACTTGTCTGAGGAACTCCCAATTTTTTTATTCTTACCACATGAATCGCTGCATCAATACAAGCTTCACACATTCTTTGAAGATTTAATATTATTGAATCTTGTTTTGTATAATTCTGTAAGTTTTCAGGATTATTTTCATATTCCTCTTTTATTCTTTTAATACATCTTTTTATAATTTCTGATTTATTCATTATGATATCATCAATCATTTTTATACCTCATAACTGTCTATTATTTTTTTTCTTTCTTCATTTAATTTTATATATTTTTTTAAAATTAAGTTTTCAATTTTTTCTCTTTCCAGTCTGTTTTTTTCAAAAATTATTTTTCCTTTAGAAATTATTTCTTTTTGAAAAACTGTTGATGATTCTTTCATCTGAACTAAATCTATCTCTCTTCCCAATTCAGAAGATAATTTTTGTGCAAGAATAAAAATATCATATGAAGAATATGCCTTTTTAGAATAGAAAGCAATATCTATATCACTTTGACTGTTTTGAAGACCCGAAGCATAAGAGCCAAAAATATAGATAAATTCTGCTTCTATTCTATTTAAAATTATTTTCTTTATTTTTTCTTCTGTACTCATTTTATTTATTGCTTCTTATCCAAGGAGGCAGATCAAGTTCTGTTCTTTTATCTTCTTCAGCAGTTTTAGTTTCTGCTTTTTCTTCTGCCTTATTTATAGCCACATTAATGAACGGCTCATTTTTTTCAACAGCATCAACAAAATTGTTTGCTATAATTGTAACTTGAATACCGTCTTTCAGTTCTTCGTTTAAGTTTACTCCGAACATAACATCGTCAGCACTCTTACCTGCTGCATCTTTTACAATGTTTGCAATAGATTGTGCTTCCATAAGAGTAAGGTCTGATGAACCTGTTATATTAAGAAGAATTTTGCTTGCTCCTGAAATTGATTTTTCCAGTAACGGCGACATAAGAGCTTTTTCAGTAGCTTTTATTGCTCTGTTTTCTCCGTCCCCTTCTCCAAATCCAAGAACTGCTACTCCCGAATTCTGCATAGTTGTTTTGATATCAGCAAAGTCAAGATTTATCAATCCGTTTCCAATCATAAGGTCTGCCACACCTTTAATACCTATTTTTAAAATATTGTTTGCTTCTTTAAACGCATTTTGTAAAGTTATAGTTTTATCAGGAAGTTCAAATAATTTATCGTTAGGAATCACAACCAAAGAATCTACAAACTCTTTCAGCTCCTCAATTCCTCTCTCTGCATTGGCTCTTCTTTTCCCTCCTTCAAATCCGAAAGGTTTTGTTACTATACCAACTGTCAATACTCCCAGTTCTTTTGCTATTTTTGCAATTACAGGAGATGAACCTGTTCCTGTTCCTCCACCCATTCCTGCTGTGATAAACAGCATATCTGTATCTTCCAGAAGCTGTTTCAATTTATCCAAATCCTCTTCGGCAGATTGTTTTCCTATTTCAGGATTTGCTCCTGCTCCAAGTCCTCTTGTAAGTTTTTCTCCTAACTGAATTCTCACATCTGCAAGTGATTTTCCCAAGTCTTGTGCATCTGTATTAGCTGCTATAAATTCTACTCCTGTAACTCCTGCTGAAATCATGTCATTAATAGCATTTCCTCCAGCTCCCCCAGCACCAAGAACTTTTATTTTTACAATATTGCTCTCCATAATTAACCTCCCGATATTTTATATAAAGTTAGAAAGCCATTCTTTAACAGCCTTAAATCTCTCTTTTTTTACTTTTGGCTCTTCCGGTTTTTCTTCTTCATCAATTTTAATTGATGCTTTCAGTAAATTTTCCTGTTCCTCTTTTGCTTTTTTCTCTTTTTCTATTTTGTTATATTCTTTTTCCATTACTTCCAAAAGAATACCCACAGCAACAGACATTTCAGGTTTTGTATCTTCAAGACCTGCTAACGGGAAAGGAAGCACTCTTTTTACAGAATATCCAAGGTTGCTTTTAACTCCCTCGAATATTTCATCCATTTTTGTAGCTCCTCCTGTAAGATAAATTCCCTTTCCAAGATATCCTGTAAATCCTGATTCTTCAATAGTCTTTCTGATAAAAGTTACCAGATCACCTGTTCTGGCATCTATTACCTGTTTTATATCTGCCACAGAAACTTTTTTACTGTCCCCCACAAAAAGATACCCCTCTCTCTCTTTGGAGTTAATCAGCTGGTTGACCATTTCCTGTGCTTCTGTTTTGGTAACTTTGTACAGATATTCCAAATCACTTACATAATGCATTCCTCCAAGAGGAAGAGATTTGGCATATATCAATTTATTGTTTTTGTAGATAATAATATCTGTTGTTCCCTCTCCTATATCAATAAGGGCAACTCCCATATTTTTGTCCTCTTCAAGAAGAGTTGCTTTGGCAGAAGCATAAGGATTTAAAACAATGCTGTCCACTTCAAGTTTTGCTCTGTTTACCACTTCTGTAAGCTCGTCAACTTCTGCTTCGTTTACAAAAATAAGGTGAATATCCCCCTGAAGTTCTCTTCCCGGAAGTCCAACAGGATTTTTTACAATACCTGAATTATTTACTCTGATATTATAAATTTCACTTTCAAGCACCTGTTCTCCCTTTGATTTAAGTTCTTTTTCTGCTGTAAGGAAAAGAGATGTTATATCATCGTTTGTTATTATTTTTTCCTCATCAAAAGATAATTTTATATTTTTTGTTTTGGAACGGATATTTGCTCCCCCTATTCCGAGTATTACCTTTCTCACTTCAAGACCTGTACTGTCTTCTACTGTTTTTGCTGCCTCTGCAATACATTCACTAAGAAGTATTGGATTTTCTATCACATTTTTTCTCATTCCCTTGCTCGGAACTTCTGCATATTTCAGAACTCTTAATTTTTCTCCGTTGCTGCTCAGTTCTCCTGCAAGCATTTTAACTTTTGAATTCCCAACATCCAGGATAAACTTTATAATACTATCTTCCATCTTTATCCTCCATATATCTGACCACATAGTCTTCATATCTCAAATCTATATAGTCTATTTTTTTCTTGCCTGACAGGTCAAAGAAAAGGTAGCTTCCTATATCATACTTTTCTTTTTTTACATCTCTGTCTGTTTTTATCACAGCCCCGTCATACAAAACAACTTTTATACAGCTGCTGTCATCTATGTAAATCTGTGATATTACATCTTTGAAATCTGTTGCTTCTATTTTATCAAGAATACCTAAAATTATCTCTATCTCCTCTTCTGATTTTGCTACAATAAACGGAAAATCTTTTGTTTTTAAATCATTTAAATATCCGTAAATTTTTCCGTCTTTATCCAGAAGATATATTTTTTTCTTATATTGAAGATAGTATTTCGGTTCTTTCTCTTCAACAGTTATTGTTATCTCATCAATTTTGTTTCTTGTTACAGAAACTCTGTTTACCCTCACATCTTGAGAAATTATTTTTTCTATCTCCGAAAGATTTATTTCATTTATGTTTTTTCCCATAAGCTCATTTTTCAGAGGGAGAAAACTCTGCTCCAGTTTTGCCGAAGTTCCTGTTACTGTTATATTTTTTATCTGAAAAACAGGTTTCGTTAAAAAAAACCTATTTGTTTTAATTATTCCCAAAGTTAAAAGAACAATTAAACCCATTCTGACAATTAGTTTCAAAACACTACCACCTGTCTTTTTTATTATCCATTATTTATCTGAATTTTTCAACAATTTTTCTTGTAATATCATCGAAAGTATATCCTTTTAATGTTGCAAGCTTTGGTACTAAGCTTGTTTCTGTCATTCCGGGACAACTGTTTACTTCCAAGAAATAAAGTTTTTCATCTTTTAAAATGAAATCGCTTCTTGAAACACCTTTCATTTTTAAACTGTTATGAATTATTGTAGCATATTCCATAGCTTCTTGGTAGGCTTTTTCGCTTATTTTTGCAGGATATTCGTATTCTGTCATTCCTGCTGTATATTTTGATTTGTAATCATATAATCCGATTTTTGGTGTAATTTTTAAAACTCCGAGAGGCTCTCCTTCAAGAACTCCCACTGTAAGCTCTTCTCCTTTTATGAACTCTTCTATTATTAAATCTCTATCCCCTGATTTTTCAACAGCCTCTTTCAGCTCTTTTAAATCATGGCAGATATAAAGTCCCACAGTTGACCCCTCAGTTGCAGGTTTTACTACAATAGGAAATTCCGTTATATTTTCTATATCTTCTCTTGTATATGATTTTGCTGTTCTCACACCAACTGCCTGTGCTATTTTTTTTGTAAGATCTTTATCCATAGACACTGCACTTGATGTTACTCCACACCCTGTATATTTTTTTCCAAGTATATCAAGAATTGACTGTATTCTTCCGTCCTCTCCGTATTCTCCGTGAAGAGCAAGATATGCCAAATCATACTCATTATCTGTAAAAGCTGTCAGAAGATTTTCTTTGTTAAGAGTTACTCCGTAAGCATCATACCCTTGTCTTAAAAGACTGTTAAGTATTGCTGCTCCCGTTCTCATAGAAACCTCTTTTTCAGAAGAAATTCCTCCCATAAAAACTGCTATCCTCATAATGTTCTCCTTTTTTCTTCTCCCTGCATTGAAAAACAGTTCTCATTAATGCAGTGAACAAAATTAATAGAACTATTTTTCATCAGCAGGACAGTTTTCTTTTGTTTCATTTTAAAATAATTATTTCTCTCTCCAGTTCAATGCCTGAATTTTCTTTTACTCTTTTTTTAACCTCAGCTATAAGATTTAACACATCATCAAAAGTAGCTGTTCCATCGTTCACTATAAAATTCGGGTGTTTCATAGACATCTGAGCTCCGCCTATTTTTAATCCTTGAGCTCCCGCTTCTATTATAAGTCTTGCTGCAAAATACCCTTTTGGATTTTTAAAAGTACTTCCAAGATTTGGCATTTCAAGAGGCTGATTATTTTCTCTTTTCGCCTGTATTTCTTTCACAAGCTCTTTTTTAAATCCTTTTTCAAATTTAAAATTTGCACTTAAAATTATCCAGCTGTTTTCTTTTATTTCTGTCATTCTGTAATCTATTTTCAGCTCATCTTTTGGAATTGTTTTTATATTTTTTTCGGCATCTATGATTTCAACAGATTCGATACAGTCAAATATCTCTTTTCCGTATGCTCCTCCGTTCATAAACACAAGTCCTCCCACAGTTCCGGGAATACCTGCAAGTTCTTCCAATCCTGACAAATCATTTTCTCCCATGTATTTTATCAGCTTGCCGAAATCAAGTCCCGCCTCAACATTTATTCTTCCGTTTCCAAATTCTGTTATTCTGTTAAGTTTTTTTAACGAAATAAATGTTATATCCAAAAATTTATCATTTAAAAGAGTATTTGTCCCGTTTCCTATAATAAAATAATTATCAAGGTCTTTTAAAAGAACGGGAATTTCTTCTTTGCTTTCTATTTCAATAAATTTTTTGGCACTCCCACCTATTTTCATATTAGAGTGGTTTTTCATACTGTGCTGTTCAAATATATTCATTAATTAATTTGTTCCTTTCTCTTGTAATTTTTCTGCAAATTCGTGGGCAGCGGAAGAAATATTTCCTGCTCCCATAAACAGATATACATGCTCCTCTTTTCTTTCTGCAAGCATGTTCTCCAGCTCATCTCTGTTTTTCATTATTTTTCCGTTTTTGTGATTTATTTTTTTCAATAAATCTTCCACAGACACACCAAATTCATCTTTTTCTCCTGCACTGTAGATAGGCATAAGAATAAGCTCATCGGCATTTTTAAAAGTACCTGCAAACTCCTCAAAAAGAAATTTTACCCTGCTGTATCTGTGAGGCTGGAATATTACAGTGATATGTTTATTTTCAATACTTCTTGCTCCTTGAAGAGTGGCTTCTATCTCTGTGGGATGATGTGCATAGTCATCAATTACTTTCACTTTCCCGTCGTCAAAAAGAACATCATATCTTCTTTTTGCTCCCTTGAAATTTTCTATTTTTTCTTTCACTGTCTTCATATCAAGCCCAAACTCTCTTGCAAGATATATTACAGGAAGCGAATTATACACATTGTGAGTTCCCGGAATTGAAAGAGAAAACTCTCCCGCATACTCTCCTTTTATATATACATCAAATTTTGTTTTTCCTTCTGCCACTTTTACATCAGCTGCATAAATATCTGCAGATTTATCTGTAAGACTGTATCTTACAACATTATCCTTATACCCAATAATATCCTGTATATTTTCATTGTCAGCACACACAACTATTTCTCTTTCTGTCTGCTGCATAAAAATATTGAATGATTTTTTTATATTCTCAAGGCAGCCGTGTTTTTCAAGATGATCTGCTTCGATATTTGTGATTACTGAATATTTTGGACGCATATACAGAAAAGAGTTGTCGCTCTCGTCTGCTTCTGCCACAAAATATTCTCCGGCTCCGTATCTTGCATTGGATTTTATACAATCAACTATTCCTCCTACAACTATTGTAGGGTCTTTCTCCATTAAAACAGTTGCAAGCATAGAACTTGTTGTTGTTTTTCCATGAGTTCCCGCAACTGCCACTCCTGTTTTTCTGTTAAGAAGTTCTGCCAAAAGCTCTCCTCTTTTAAGTACCGGAATTCCTCTTTCCACAGCTTCTTTATACTCAGGATTTTCTCTGCTTATTGCTGTTGATACTACAAGAGTATCTGCATCTCCCAAATTTTCTTTTTTATGTTCTGAATAGATTGTTATCCCTTGCTTTCTCATTTCTTCAGTAAGATAGCTCACACTTGGATCCGAACCTGCCACACTGTATCCCAGCTCTTTCATTATTTTTGCAAGTCCGCTCATACCTATTCCGTTTATACCTACAAAAAACACATTTTTCATTAACCTAATTCCTCCAAATATCCAGACTGTTGATTATGCTCTCTGTTGCATTGGCATTTCTTAAAGCCTTAATTCTCAGCTTCATTCTGCGAAGCTGTTCATCATTTTTGATAAGTTCAATGGCTATTCTCACTGCTTCGTCAGCTTCATTGTTGTCAAACAAAAGAGCTCCCTCTCTCTCTTCAAGCATAACAGCATTCTCATACTGTCCAACTTTTACAGAGTTGTATGGGATAAGTACTGACGGCTTGCTCAGCTCAATAAGTTCAGAAATAGTCAAAGCTCCTGCTCTGCATATAACTAAATCTGCTGCTGCCATTATATTAATAAGATTATCAAAATAAGGCTTTATAATGTCTTTCATGTTTCTTTTTTCTATTTTGTCGAAGATTTCATCATAATGTGTTTTCCCTGTTGCCCAATATATTCTTATATTTTTTTCCTCTTTTAATTTGTCCCATTCATTTAAAACAGCTTTGTTAATACTTTTTGCCCCTAAACTTCCACCTGTTATCACAAGAATTTTTTCTCCCTCTTCAGCTTTCAGGCTCTCCCTCTCTTTTTGTCTGTCGATAGAATATATCTCTTCTCTCAAGGGATTTCCTGTTACTTTAAATTTATGCTGATATTTTATCGGTATATCATCATAAGTTTTCTCAAAAGCAAGAAATGTTTTTCTGGCAAACTTATAATAAAGTTTATTTGTCATACCTAAATTTGCATTTTGTTCCTGAAGATAAAAAGGTGTTCTTGTAAGAAAAGCCGCAGTTATCATAGGCAGAGATATATAGTTTCCAAATCCCAACACTACATCGGGCTTTTCTTCTTTTATTAATTTTATAGATTTTTTCACTGCTGACAACAGTTTAAAAAATGTTTTTACAGATTTTATAGGATATATGTCCAGTCCTTCAAATCTTATATTCTCTTTCGGTACCATATCCTTTTCCATTCTTGAACTGCTTCCCACAAAAAGAATATCCACATCTCTTTTTTTTAGTCCTGCTGCCACCGAAAGAGCAGGGTATATATGTCCCCCTGTTCCTCCTGTTGTAATTATTGCTTTTTTCACAATTCCTCTCCCTCTGGAAAATATTTTTTAACAAGTTCTTTGAAAGTTTTTCCTCTCACTTCAAAATTTGGAAACTGGTCGTAGCTTTCTGTTGTAGGAGAAAGAAGCACCACATCTTTTTCATCTCCCGAAAGTTTTTCTCTCAATGCTTTAACTACATTTTCCATAGTTACAAGAGGGAATATTTTCTCGTTCGGATATCCTCCAAGAAGAAGGGCTTCCCTGAATCTTTCCGACATCTGCCCAATAAGATAAACCTCTTTTATATTTGAATTTATCTGTTTTACCAAATCTTCAAGAGGAAGACCTTTGTCTTTTCCTCCGCATACAAGGATTGCTCCTTTATAAGCATCTATTGCAAAACTTGTGGAATCCAGATTTGTTCCTTTTGAATCATTGACAAAAAGAACATTTTTCCACTGCCAAAATCTCTCCATTCTGTGTTCAAGTGATTTTGTATGGTATAGAAATTCTCTTATTATCTCTTCATCAACGCCAACCTGCTCTGCTGCTGTTACAATAAACAGAGTATTTTCCAAATTATGTTTTCCTTTAAGAGAAAGTTTTTCATTTTCGGCAACAATTTTTCCTCTGTACACAATATTTTTTCCGTCAGTACAGCATACAGCTTGAGATTTTCCTTTTTCTGTAACTGTTACTCCAAGTTTTGTTCCCGTTACTTTTTCCATTCTCTTCAGTGAATCTGCATCATTAAGGTTATATATAAATATATCTTCCTCTGTCTGATTTTTTCCAATATTGAATTTTGCATCAAAATATTCCTCTTTTGACGGATATCTGTTTAAATGGTCAGGAGAAAGATTTACTACCATAGCTATATCTGCTTTGAACTCTTTCAGATTTTCCAGCTGGAATGAACTTAATTCAAGTACAACATATTCCAAATCAGGTCTGTCTAAAATAAGCTGTCCGAATGAATTTCCTATATTTCCCGCATGTTCGCATTTATATCCTGCCATCTGCAGAAGCTCTGTTATTTTACTTGTAACAGTAGTTTTCCCGTTGCTTCCTGTAACTGCTATTATTTTTGTTTTCATATCTGACGATTTCATGTATCTGTATGCAAGTTCTATCTCATCGATAACTTCCACTTTCATTTCTATTGCCTTTTTTACAAGATTATTGTAAGGAACTCCCGGACTTTTTACAAACAGATTCACTTTATCCAAAAGTTCCTCTGCCGAATCTGAAGTCATTCCTGTTTTATCATCTACCAGTATTATTTCATACTTCATTTTTTTAAGGATTTCTTTAGCACCTTTTCCGCTTACTCCATCCCCAAAAATCATACCAACTTTCATCACTGCAAAACCTCCAAAAAAATTTTCTCTAAATAAACAGGTAAAACCACGGAGTTTATTCCATGGTTTACAAATTTTTCTTTTACAAAATTCCTCTAAGTCTTATCATACCAAGTGCCACTATACCAAACAGCAGAGCAACAATCCAAAATCTCATTGTTACTTTATTTTCCGGAACCCCCATAAGTTCAAAATGATGATGAACAGGAGCCATTCTGAATATTCTTTTCTTTCTGATTTTGTATGAGCCTACCTGAAGTATTACAGACACTGCTTCCACAACAAAAATTCCCCCTATTATCGGAAGAAGAAGTTCTTGTTTCAAAAGAATTGATATAACTCCTATCACTCCTCCTAGAGCTAAAGAACCTGTATCACCCATAAAAATCTGTGCCGGGTAACAGTTATACCACAAAAATGCAAGTCCTCCTCCTATTATTGTGGAAAGAAATACTGCAATTTCTCCCGAACCGGGAATTGAAAACAGAGCAAGGTGTGTGCTCATTTCTATATGTCCGCTGAAATATGCTATTACTCCCAGAATAGAGCAGCTTATTATTACAGGCATGATTGCCAGCCCATCCAAACCATCAGTAATATTTACTGCATTCGAAGTTCCGTTTACCACGAGCATAATAAACAAAAGCATAAACAGGCTTCCTATATAAAAAGTGGAATCTGCCATTATAGGATTTGACAGAGAAAAATCCACTGCCTTAGAACCTGTCAATCCAAATTCTTTTATAAATACCCATACAATTATTGATATAAGACTTTGTCCAAAAAGTTTTTTTCTTCCCGAAAGTCCGTCTTTGTTCACTGTAAATTTTTTATAATCATCAACAAATCCTATTGCACTGAAACACAAAGTTGTAATTATAAGAAGAATTGTAAATTTATTATAAAGATTTCCTGCAATAAAAACACTCATAAGAGAACCCATAAGCATAAGCACTCCTCCCATTGTAGGAGTTCCTTTTTTGCTGTAATGACTTGCCGGTCCGCATTCTCTTATTTCTTCTCCGAATTTTTTTATTTTTAAAAATTTGATAAATGGTTTTCCTATTATAAGCACCAATAAAAAGGAAAGCACAAATCCTATAAATGTTCTGAAATATATTGATTTCAAAAAACTAAGCTGTGGATAATATAATCCAAGTGTGTATAACATTTTTATCTCCTTACTCCATTATCTCCCAAAGATGATTGAAATTTGAACCTTTCAGCAGAATTACTCTGTCTGTAAAATTTTTTCTGATAATCTCTTTTATTTCATCTTTTGTTTCTGCTGTGATTAATTTTTCTGCCTTTTCTCTATTTTCAATAACCTTTGAAGCCTCTTTCATAAGTTTTCCAAAAAGGATTATCTTATCAATATCCAAAGAAACTGCAAATTTTAAAATATCTTCATGATATTTAAGCTCGTCTTTTCCAAGCTCTCCCATATCAGCCAATACTGCTATTTTAGGTATATTTTTATAAGCATTTTCCAAAGTTTCAAGAGAATATCTCATTGAAATAGGGCTTGCATTGTATGCGTCGTTTATATATGTTATCCCATTTTTTATTTTTTTCTCAAATCTCATAGAAGTAACTTTACAGTTTAAAAGTCCATTCCTTATCTCGTCATCGGAAAGTCCTGCAAGTTTTCCCATACTTATCCCAAAAGAAGCATTTATACAGTTATGTTTTCCGTTCATGGGAAATATATATTCTCTGCCTCCTATTTCAAAAGCTGTTCCCTCCGCTGTCTCGTGATAATTTTCTATAACATAATCATTATTCTTCTCAAAACCTGTTTTTATTCCCGGAAGATTTTTCAAATATACATCATCGCCGAATAAAATCAAGTTTTCAGGAGAAACATAATTTTTTATTTCACTTTTTTCCAAAAATACATTATCTCTGTTAATCAAAAATTCCAAATGTGAATCTCCGATATTTGTTATCACAGCATAATCGGGAAGTGCGATATCACAAAGAGCCTTTATCTCTCCTCTGCTGCTCATTCCCATTTCCACCACTGCAAATTCTGTATTATCATCTATCTGTAAAAGTGTGTACGGAACACCTATATGATTATTATAATTTCCCTCTGTTTTTATACATCTGTATTTTTCAGAAAGAACAGAATAAATTATATCTTTTGTAGTAGTTTTTCCATTACTTCCCACAATTCCGACAATTTTTACAGAAAGAGCTTTTCTGTATTCATGGGCTAAATTCTGCATTGCGGTAAGTGTATTTTCTACCACTGCAACTCTTTCATGTCCTGCCCATTTCTTATCATCACACACAACAAGGGCAGCTCCCTTTTTAAGTACATCATCTATATAATTTTTCCCATTATTAAGAGCAAAAAACACATCATTTTTTTCTACAATTCTGCTGTCCATTTTTACTTTTGAAATTTTTTCAATCTTCGTTTTTATTGGCAGCACTTTTGTAATAATTTCAACCAATTTTTTCATTTCTCTTCCTTTTTTGTATATCTTTTATTTTATCATTTTAAAATATTTCTCTCAACCTATTTCAATTATTTTTTCGTTATTTTTTTATTTCTGATTTTTTTCTCAAATCTTCTGCAAATTCATACAACGAAGAATACAAAAGAATATTTTTCTCAGTGAAAGTTACAGGTTCAAGTCCTGTTTGGACAACAACACCCTGTATTCCCGCTTTCATTCCTGCTTCCGCATCTGAAAGTTTATCCCCAACAATATATGAATTTTCCACATCTATATCAAATTCTCTTATTCCCTCCAGTATCATTCCAGGATTTGGCTTTCTGCAGCTGCATTCTGTTTTATATTTTCCTATACCTTTTTCAGGATGATGAGGACAATAATATGATTTTTTTATCTCTATACCATATTTTTTCAACTCATCTGCCATAAAATTATTTAATTTTTCACAATCTTCTTCTGTATAGTATCCTCTCGCTATTCCGGACTGATTTGTTACCACTATAAGAATATATCCCAAATCAGATAAAATTTTCAGTCCCTCCACAGCACCATTGATAAATTCAAATTCCTCCGGTTTATAAAGATAAACTTTATCTATATTTATTGTTCCATCTCTGTCAAGAAACACTGCTTTATTTTTCATTTTTCTCTCCTGTCTGCAAACTTTTACATTCATTATATTTTATCATAAAAATAAAATTATTTCTTTGATTTCCCAAAAATATTTTAATTTTTTTCAGTTTTATAAAAAATTACAGAAATATAAAAAGAAACTGTTACAAATTTACAAAAATAAATGCAACAGTTTCTTCAATATCTAAAATTTTAATATTTTCTTAAAAAGATTTGTATTTTCACTGATAAAAGTCGAACCTAAAATTAATACTCCTCCAACGATCTGTAACACAGTCATTCTTTCTCCCAAAAAAAGAGAAGAAATAATTACTGCTGAAATTGGATCTATATAACTCAACACTGCTATCGTCTGTCCTTTAAGTTCTTTCAAAGATGAAAAATATAAAAAATATGCAAATCCTGTATGGACAGCTCCCAAAACTGCCAAATACACATATGCACTTTTTGTCATTCTGCTGAAATCAAACCCATCTGTTGCCATAACATACGGCAAAAGCACCAAAGAAGCCAGTATCAACTGTGTTACTGTTGTTTCCAATCCTCCGAGCCTTTTTATAAATTTATTCATAATAATAACACCTGCATAAAATACAGCTGCCGATAATCCGTAAATAATCCCCAATGTATGATTATACACAACTCCTGCTGTTCCGCCGTTATTTCCTGCTATAAATATCATTCCTATCATGGCTCCCAATACACATAAAAATTTTACAAAAGAAAGTTTCTCTTTCAATATTACAGGGGATAATATGGTTACAATCACAGGAGCTGAATAATAACTCAAAGTTGCTGTGGAAACTGTTGTATATTTATATGCCTGAAATAAAAATATCCAGTTAAGACCTATTCCTATTCCCGACAGAAAAAGTACGGGAAGATTTTTCTTAATTTCCAAAAAAGAAATTTTTTCCTTTTCTT
The DNA here is from genome assembly GCA_900545035.1 of uncultured Fusobacterium sp. Taxonomy (GTDB): domain Bacteria; phylum Fusobacteriota; class Fusobacteriia; order Fusobacteriales; family Fusobacteriaceae; genus Fusobacterium_B. The sequence continues at coordinate 14,211 of UQXM01000024.1, forward strand.
TTGAACATATCAATATTCCCAGAAGAAATATGCTCCCTATAATTCCTCTTGCCAAAGCTGTTTCTTTGGAACTCAATTCTATATTTCTTACAAAAATCCCAATAGTTCCAAATATAAGCATAGCTGTTATATTTTTCAGTTCACTTTTCATTTTTAGTCTTCCTCCTTTTTCTTTTTTTTATATTAAAAATTATTATGATAATACAACTTTTTGTTTATGTTGTCAACTTTTTTATTGCATAATAAAATACAGGACTTTGATGACTGAAAAGTAAATTTTCAAAAAATAAAAAAAGATTGGCAAGTTCCTATCCTCCCAAAGGGCTGCCCCCTAAGTACTTTCAGCGTTTGTGAGCTTAACTTCCAGGTTCGGTATGTTACTGGGTGTACCCTCACAGCTATTCTTACCAATCATATTTGTTTACATATTTATTTGTCGTGCGCTTGGGCACTCAAAACTACTTAGTAATAATTTAAGATTAAGATTCCGACTTATTAGTATTGGTCCGCTAAAAACATTGCTGCTCTTACACTCCCAACCTATCAAACTCCTAGTCTCGAAGTTGTCTGTAGAGTACTTATCTTAAAGTCAGTTTCCCGCTTAGATGCTTTCAGCGGTTATCTCTTCCAAACGTGACTACTCAGCTGTGCCACTGGCGTGACAACTGATACATCAGAGGTTTGTCCATCCCGGTCCTCTCGTACTAAGGACAGATCTTTGCAATACTCTTACGCCTGCAGTGGATAGGGACCGAACTGTCTCACGACGTTCTGAACCCAGCTCACGTACCTCTTTAATGGGCGAACAGCCCAACCCTTGGGACCTTCTCCAGCCCCAGGATGCGATGAGCCGACATCGAGGTGCCAAACTCTACCGTCGATATGGACTCTCGGGTAGAATCAGCCTGTTATCCCCAGGGTAGCTTTTATCCGTTGAGCGACGACCCTTCCATTCGGAATCGCCGGATCACTATGCCCTGCTTTCGCACCTGCTCGACCCGTCAGTCTCGCAGTCAAGCTCCCTTCTGCCATTACACTCTGCGGTTGATTTCCATCCAACCTGAGGGAACCTTTGGGCGCCTCCGTTACTCTTTCGGAGGCGACCGCCCCAGTCA
>UQXM01000025.1 GCA_900545035.1 uncultured Fusobacterium sp.
AAATTAAAAGAGATTACAGATAGATTTAATATCTATCTTGATAAATAAGGAGAATGTTACATCAGCGTCCATTGTTCCTGCGAAATATGTAAATAAATATGTTCCAAAAGGATTTACAAATTCAGATAAGAAGAAAGTTTTGTTTGTTGTGGGGGATATGAGAAAAAACAGTATTACTTTTGATATGTTGTATACTGCTGTAAAATTTTTTGAAGATAATAATATGGAAGCAGAAATCAGAGATTTATATGAGATGAACTGGAATCCTGTGCTTTCAATGGATGAATTCTATTATCAGAAAGACGGGATAGGTGTTCCAAAGGAAGATGTGGCTCGTGAGCAGGATTTTGTGAGAAAGGCAGATTATATTATTTTTGTTTATCCAAACTGGCATGATACACCGAATGTTATGGTGAAAGGATATCAGGAGAGAGTGTTTGCCAAAAAATTTGCTTACGAGGACGGACAAAACGGCGGAATTAATGGTCTGCTGAAAGGAAAAGGAATATTTACCATAATGAACTGCGGCTGGCTCGGAGGAGGCAGAGGATTTATAAACGGCGGTGTGGGAATAGATGATAAAAAATGGAATTCATATATGAAAGCTTTCAAAGTTCTTGATGATGATACGGCGGAATTTTGGGGAGCAGAAAACTGCGGAAGATTTGTAACAGATTTGTATCCGAGAAACAATGACAAAGAGTATAAAGAACATTTGGAAAGATTGAGAGCTGATTTGAGAAATTATTTGAAAGATGTATTTATAAACGGAAAAAGATCCAAAAAATCATTTTTTTAAATATTGCGGAAAATTAAAATTTTTTCAGAAAAAGGAGAAAACAGATTGCGGATAAAAAGAGATTTTTATACAAATGATGCTGTAACAGTGGCAAAAAATCTTTTGGGAAAAATTATTGTGAAAAAGAGAGCTGACGGAAAAATTTTCAGCGGAAGAATAGTTGAAACAGAAGCATATATGGGAGCTGTTGATAAGGCAAGTCATTCTTACGGCAACAGAAAAACCAAAAGAACAGAGGTTATGTACAAAGAGGGAGGACACTCTTATGTATTTTTAATTTATGGAATGTATGATTGCTTTAATGTAACCGCTTCCTGTGAAGATAATCCTGAGGCTGTGCTTATAAGGGGAATTGAGCCGTTGGAAAATAAAGAGCTGATGTTTTCGGAAAGAAAAGTAAAAAAGGAAAAAGATATTTCAAACGGTCCGGGAAAACTTACAAAAGCTCTTGGAATAACAAGAGAAGATAACGGAGCGGACCTTGTAACAAGTGATACAATATGGCTGGAAGATGACGGATATATTGCTGACAGCAGAGATATTATTGAAACAACAAGAATCGGAATAGACTATGCAGAGGAAGACGCTCTGAAACTTTGGCGGTTTTATATTAAAGATAATATTTTTGTTTCCAAAAAATAAAAATTATCAATTGATAAAAGACTGATAAAATGATATAATAAGTTACTAAAATTATCAATTGATAATAGGAAGTGAGCAATGAAAAATTTATCTTTGGAAGAATTCAGACTAAGAAATTTTTTAGATAGATGCAGAGAAATAATAGAAAATAACCCTGAAAATTTAAAATTGATACCAAGAAAGAAAAATATGGACAGCCTTTACAGCATGGGACTTACTCCTTTAAATATTGAAGAGATAGTTTGCGATTTAACACCTGAAAATTATTTCAGAGGTCCAAGTCCGGACCATAACTTTCCTAATGAAGAGGTATGGGAATTTAAAGTTTTATATGAAGAATTTAGAATATATATAAAATTAAAATTGAAGGAAGAAGAATTTGTAATATGTATCTCTTTTCACGAAGATGAGATATAGAAATTAAATTTTCCGTATCTGATTAAGGAGGAATTATGCAAAATAAATATGAAATGACAGAAAGAAAAAGAAAAGTTAAAGTAAGAGATTTGGAAATTGAATTTATTGAAAAAGTAAAAATAAATACAGAAACAGGCGAAGAAGAATATGACAGGAATATAGAGATTGAAAATGCACAAACTTTATATAATATATATCGTAAACAAAAAAATATGAATTCTGTTGATGATATTATAAAAATCAGAGAAAAGTATGATTTAAGTCAGAGCGATTATTCTTTAATTTTAGGATTTGGTAAAGTAACAATTCACAGATACGAAAACGGAATGCTGCAGACAGAAGCCAATGATATAATGATAACACTTTCCAAAGATCCTAAAAATATGCAGGAGATGTTGTTAAAAAACAAAGAAAAAATTTCCTATGAAACATATTCAAAACTAATGTGTAAATTGAAAAAATTAAAAACTTTGGAAAATCATAAAATAACAGATATTTCTAAAATAAAAAAGAAAGATGATTTTAAAACAATCTCAGTAAAAGAAATAGCTCAAAAACTTCTTTATTTGGCAGATATTCAAGGAAATCGGTTAAGTCAACTGGGACTGCAGAAATTATTATATTATATTCAGGGAGTAGCTTTTGCAGTATACAAAAAACCTGCTTTTGAAGAAGAGATTTACAATTGGAAATACGGACCTGTTGTAAGAGAGATATATTCAGAGTATAAAAAATATGAAGACAATCCAATAAGCTGTAAAAAAGATATAAGAATTTCTGAAGCATTGGAGGAAATAATTATAAATATATTGTCAGACTATGGAATTTATACAGTGGGAAAATTGATAGAGCTCACACACGAAGAAGATCCATGGCTGAATACTAAAAATAATGAAATAATAGAAAAAAATGAAATATTTGAGTATTTTGAAAAAGTATATAATTAAAAATTGTCCCCTTAATTTTAAGGGGATTTTTTAATATAAAATTAAAAACATACAAATGACAAAGAATAGTGGTATAATTACAATAACAGATTATATTATATAAGGAGGAAATCATATGAAAAAATTGTTGTGTATTTTTCTTCTGGCTGTGATGATTGGGTGCGGGCAGAAAAATTCTGTTGAAAACAACGGCGGAAAAAATATTGAAACTGTTCAGACAGAAAAAACAGATAAACAGGAAAAGAAAGTTTCATCTGAAAAAGAAAATATGTTCAGCATAAAAAATATTTCTGCTCATTCTGAAAGCAGTCCGAGAATAGAAGCAGAATTTACAGATGAGCTGAAAGAGGACAGCGGGATTGAAGCATATGTAAAAATTTCTCCTGAAACAAAATATACTGTTTTAAAAAGCAAAAACAAGCTTGTGATAAACGGGGCTTTTAAAATAGGAAGCAGTTATAATGTGGAAATTTTGAAAGGACTGAAAGCCGAAAACGGAAAAGTTTTGGAGGAAAATGTTGTAAAAAATGTTACATTCAGAGAGATAGAGCCGAAGATTGTTTTTTCAAATGAGGGAATAATACTTCCTGCCGAAAATAAAAAAATATCTTTCAGAAGTATAAATGTAAAAAAAGTAAATGTGAAAATAAAAAAAGTATATGAAAACAATACCACACATTTTCTTCAGGAATTTATATTTAAAGGAAACGGAAATATCTTTGATTACAATGTATCAGAAACTTTTAATCAAGTGGGAGATATTGTTTTTGAAAAAGATTATGATTTAAATTGTGAAAAAAATATTTGGAAGCAGAACGAAATAGAGTTGGGAGATTTTGTTGATAAAAAAGGGCTTTTTGTAATTGAAGTAACTTTTGATGAAAAAGGGATAGATTATGAATTTCCTGTCGGTACAGAGGAGTGGAAAAAATACAATCTGATAAGAAACAACGGAAGAATAGGAAAAGCTGTGCTTTTATCTCATATGGGAATAACAGCACAAAAAGAAGCAGAGAAAACAGTTGTGTGTGTAATGGATATTTTAAAAAATACTCCGATAAAAAATGCTGATGTAAAACTTGTGTCTTTAAACAATCAAGTTTTGCAGGAGGGGAAAACAGACAGCAGAGGGGAATTTGCTTTTAAAAATTATGACAATATGATGTATGTTTTGGCAGAAAAGAATGGAGAAAAATCAATTTTAAAATTCAGAGATGCTCAGCTTTCTTATGACGGTTTTGCTGTGGACGGAGTATTTGCTTCCAAAGGAATACAGGCTTTTATGTATACCGACAGAGGAATATACAGACCGGGAGATGAGGTGCATATTTCATTTATAGTAAGAAACAAAGGGGAAATTCTTCCGGAAAATCACCCTGCTGTAATAAATGTTTATTCTCCTACGGGGAAAAAATTTATTGAAAAAGCTGTGATAGACGAAAGCAAAAACGGATTTTATACATATTCATTTAAAACAAATACTGACAGTGAAACAGGAATTTGGAGAGCAGAGGCAGAAATCGGAAGCGAAAAATTCGTAAAAGATATATCTGTGGAAACGGTTGTTCCGTATAAAATAAAAGTGGAAACAACAATTCCCGAAGAGCTGGATATAAATAAAAACAGTGAGTTGAAAATAGGTGTGCAGTCAGATTATCTTTTCGGAGCTGCGGGAAAAAATTTGAAATACACAAGTGATATTCAGGTAAGAGAGGAAAATATAAATTTTGAAAAGTATAAAAATTATATTTTTAAAAATCCTACAAATTATACTTTTTATTACAATGATTACAAAGAGGGAAATCTTGACGGAGAGGGAAAAGCAGAGATAGTGTTTGATATTTCAAAAGTTCTTCCGAAAAATATCAATCTTACAGGAGCGGTTACAACGAGAGTATTGGAAACAAACGGGCGTCCTGTGATAAAGAGAGATATTGTATCACTTAATAAATTTGAAACATATGTGGGAATAAAAATTTCTGAAAATACATATATTAAAAGCGGAGAAAAATTAAATCTTGAAGTTATAGCCGTTGATAAAAAAGGAGAAAATCTTTCAGCAGGAAGAGAGCTTGTTTACAGAGTGTATAAAAATGAATATTCTTGGTGGTGGGATTATGACAGTTATAACTCTTTTATGAGGTCAATAAAAACAGATAAAAATACTGTGCTTTTATACGAAAAAGATTTTGTTTCAGGAGATAAGCCGTATCTTATAGATTATGCTCCTGAGGGAAACGGAGAAATTTTTGTAGAGGTTGAGGACAAATTAACAGGGCAGAGCACAGGAATAAATTTTTATGCAGGAACACGGCAGGATCCGAGCCTTAACAAGAAGATTGACAAATTAAAAATAGAAACAGAGCAGAAAAAATATGTTGTTGGAGATACAGCAAAAATAATTTTTGAAGGTACAAAAGGAGCAAAGGCTCTTATTACTGTCGAAAAAAACGGAGTGGTGTCAGAGAGAAAGTGGGCAGATGCAGAAAATATTAAAAATGTTTTTGAACTTCCTGTTACAGAGGATATGTTCCCAAATGCTTATGTGAATATAAGGCTTTTCCAAGATTACACTGCTCTTGACAATGACAGACCTTTAAGACTTTACGGAGCTGTTCCTGTAATTGTTGAAAACAAAAATAAAAAATTGAATATAGAAATAGAAGCTCCGGAAAATATAAAACCAAATGAAAAATTCACAGTGAAAGTAAAAAATTTATCAAAAACAAAAATGGATTATACTGTGGCAGTGGTTGACGAAGGAATTTTGGATATAACAGGATACAAAACTCCTGACCCATATGGATATTTTTATCAAAAACTGGGAATGCAGGTATTTTCTTATGACAATTATTCGGAAATAATCGGCAGAACTTTCGGCGATGTTCATCAGATTTTGAAAACAGGAGGAGACGGATTTATAAATGAAATGGTAATGGGAAGCTCTGCACGAAAATTGAAAAATATGGGATTGGAAGATGTGCAGAGATTTAAACCTGTGGCAATGTTCAAAGGAGTTCTTACAACAGATGAAAACGGCGAGGGAGAAGCAGAGTTTACAATACCTGATTATATGGGAGCTGTAAAAGTTATGGTTGTGGGAGCAGACAATGAAAAATACGGCAGTGCCGAAAAAGAGATAACAGTAAAAGCTCCTGTTGTTTTGGAAAGCTCTCTTCCGAGAAATCTCAAATGCGGAGATGAATTTACAATACCTGTAACTGTTTTCGCTCTTGAAGAGGGAGTGGGAACAGCGGAAGTTGTTCTTGATTTTATGGGAGATATTCAGAAGCAATCAGCTGTTTTCAGCGGAAAAGGAGATAAAACTCTTTATTTCAATGTGAAAACAGGAGAAAAAATAGGAAGAGGACAGATAAAAATTTCTGTTTCTTCAAAAGTTTACAGCTATGAGGAAGTAACGGATATCAATATCAATTCCAACAATCCATATATTTATATCAATGAAATAAGAAACGGAGAAGCCGGAAAAGAGATAAGTTTTACACAGCCGAAAGATTACATAAAAGGCAGTGCAGAGGGGAAAATAATTATTTCAAATTCTCCGCTTTTGGCAGCTGACCACAGAATACAGGAACTTATCAGATATCCTTATGGATGTATTGAGCAGACAGTTTCAGCTATGTTTCCGCAGATATATATTGATGTGCTTACAAGCAATAATAAATTTGACAGAGAAAAAATTATTGGAAATGTAAATGCAGGAATTGGAAAACTTGCAAGATTACAGATGTATGACGGATCATTCTCTTACTGGCCGGGAGGAAATACAGATGTGTGGGCAACAGTTTATGCAGGACATTTTCTGACAGAAGCGAAAAACAGAGGATATTATGTTCCGGAAGATATGTATAATAAAATTATTTCATATGAAAAAAATCTTGTGAGAAACAGTGAAGTATCTTTGGAAACAAAAGTATATGCTCTTTATGTTCTTGCTTTGGGAAATTCTCCTGAAATAAGCCAGATGAATTTAATCTGTGAAAATTATTTTGACAGTTTGAACACAACAGGAAAATGGCAGCTGGCAGCAGCATACAAACTTATAGGAGAGGAAAAACTTGCTGAGGAAACAGCAGAAAAACTTTCTCTTATTCCGGAAAAAATGAGTGAAGAATATGAAAGATTGAGTTACGGTTCGGAATTTCGTGATAAGGCTGTGATACTTAACAGCTATTATACAATATTCGGAAAAGCAGAAGAAAAATTGTATAAAGAAATTCTTGCACGATTACAGTCAAATGAATGGCTGTCAACTCAGAGCATGGGTCAGGCTCTTTCAGTACTGGCTCATATGACAGAGAAAACAGCAGAAAAAGAGATTTCAGGAATAATTACAGCGGGAAATGATAAAACAGAATTTACAACTGAAAAAGGAATTTTTGAATACACTGTTCCTGAAGAGGCTGAAAGCATAAAAATTATTTCAAATGATAACAGTTTCATAAATTATTATTGGGAAGGTGTTCCTGAAAATTATCAGGGAGAAAATATTTCTCAAACAATAAAACTTGCAAGAAATTATTACGACGAACAGGGAAATCTTATCAGTGAAAAAGATATTTTATCCATAGAATCAGGAAAAGGTTTCTGGCTTGAAGTAAAAATGCTTCCTGCCGATGAGATAAAAGGATATATTCATATCGACAACATTGCTCTTACACAGGTGCTCCCGAGCGGCTGGGAAATTGAAAACATAAGAGCTGTAAACGGAGAATATCCGCAGTGGGTGGAAGAGAGAACAGTAAATACTTATGTTGAGTATGAAGATATAAGAGATGACAGAGTAATGTGGTTTTTTGATTTTAATAATTATAATGCGGGAGGAAACAGTTTCTTTGTAAAAGTAAATGCTGTTACAAAAGGAAAATTTGATTTCCCGGGAACAACAGCAGAGGCAATGTATAATAATAACTGCCGTGCATATCTGAAAGGATTCAGAGCGGAAGTTAAATGAGGTAAGCAATGAAAAAAATACAAAAATTAATAAAAGCAGGAATTTTTATATCTGCTGTAATTGTATTTATAACTGCCGTAATATATATCAGATTTGATGCAGAGAGTGCAGAGAGAATTTTTGAGGACAGGTACAGTGTATCTGTCCTTGATAATAAAGGGAACATTATCGGTGTTCATTTGAATAAAGATGAACAGTGGCATTTGAAAAGTATGGACAAAATTCCCGAAAAATTGAAAACAGCTGTGATAAATTTTGAGGACAGAGATTTTTATTCTCATCATGGAATAGACTTTTCAGCTGTAATAAGGGCAGTGAGAGACAATATTTTTTACGGAAGAAAGACCGGAGCAAGTACAATTACAATGCAGACAGCCAAAGCCTTAAAGGCAAAAAAAAGAAATATTTTCAATAAATATATTGAAATGATACAGGCTGTGAAAATGGAAAAATATTTTTCAAAAGATGAGATAATGCTGATGTATCTTAACAATGCTCCCTACGGAGGAAATATTGTGGGATATAAAACAGCTTCTCATATGTATTTCAGAAAAAATCCCGATGAACTCACATGGGCAGAAGCTTCTCTTCTTGCAGTGCTTCCAAATTCTCCGGGACTTATGAGCGTGGAAAAAAACAGAAGCAAACTTATTGAAAAAAGAAACAGACTGCTTAACACTCTTTTTGAAAAAAATATAATCGACGAAAGGCAGTACAGACTTTCTGTAAAAGAGCCTCTTCCTGAAAAAAGATACAGTTTTGCATCTCTTGCACCTCATCTTGTAAGACGGCTTATAAATGAAAATAAAAATAACAGTAAAATAATAAAAAGCACAATTAACAGAGAGATACAGGAAAAAGCCGAAAAAATTGTAAAAGATTATTCGGGGTTTTTAAAAACACAAGGGATAAATAATGCTGCTGCAATAATTATTGACAATAAAACAGCAGAAGTGAGAGGTTATATAGGCTCACAGGATTTTTACGATTTGAAAAACAATGGACAAGTTGACGGAATAACAGCTCTTCGTTCTCCCGGGTCTATACTGAAACCGTTTTTGTACGGCAGAGCAATTGACAGAGGAATTATTGCTCCCCAGTCAAAAGTTCCCGATGTGCCTTTATATTTTTCAAATTTCAGTCCACAGAATGCGAATAAAAAATATTACGGAATGACAGAGATGAGAGACGCTCTTGTAAAATCTCTGAATATTCCTTTTGTAACACTTTTGAAAGAATACGGGGAGGACAGATTTTTTTTCTTTTTGAAAGAGGCTTTGAATTTTGAGGACAGCGATTATTCAAGATACGGGCTTTCTCTTATTCTGGGAACAAAAGAGCTGTCTGTGGAAAATATCGGAAAATTGTATACAGGACTTGCTTCTTACGGAAATTTCAGAGAACTTGCATATATAAAGGAAGAAAAAAATAAAAATGAAAAAGGCAAACAGCTTATCACGAGAGGAGCTGCCTATCTTACTCTTCAGACAATCAGAGAACTGGAAAGACCGGGAATGGAAAAAATTTACAGGGATAAAAATCCTGTATCTTGGAAAACGGGAACAAGCCACGGCAGACGGGACGGTTGGGCTGCGGGAGTTACTCCCGAGTGGACGGTTGTTGTATGGACAGGAAATTTTACGGGAGAAGGAAACTCAAATCTTACGGGAGTGCAGACAGGGGGAAATCTTCTTTTTAATATTTTAAAAATTCTTCCCAAAAAAGAAAAAGAATTTCAGGAGCCAAAAGAGCTTATAAAAATAAAAGTTGATAAGGAAACGGGATACAGACTGAAATATGATGTTCCCTGCAAAGAGATTTTATATCCCTCTGATGCGGAGCCTTTGAGGACATCTCCCTATTACAGAAAAATTTTTGTGAATGACAAGGGAGAAGAGATAGATTCAAGGGACAAAGATTTTTACAAGGGAAAAGAAAAAATTGTGCTTTCATATCCTATTGAAGTGATAAACTATTTCATCAGAGAAAATATTGATGTTTCCCATATTTTCAGCGAAAAATCGGCAGAGAGAACAATAAAATTTATTTATCCTGCCGATAATCTGAAAATAATTATACCAAAAGATTTTGACGGCGAAAAAAGTGTAATAGTAAAAACAGCCAATCTGAAAAATCAAAATCTTTATTGGTATGTAAACAGAGAATATGTCGGAACAGACAGAAGCCGAGAAAAAAGTTTTAATTTTAAAGAAGGAAAATATGAAATAATTATTGTGGGGGAAAACGGTGAAAGTGCAGGAGTAAATTTTCAGATTGTAAAAAAATAATTATATATTTTATAGAAAAAAATACTATTTTGGCAGTCTAAATGAAAAACAATATGCAAAGGAGAAATTGATATGAAAAGACTGGGAATATTAATAACTGCAATAATGATAATGGGAACATCTGCAATGGCTATTGACAGATTTGAATCCAAAAAAGACAGAAAGGCTCGTGAAGCACAAACAAAAATGCTGACAGCACAGGCAGAGCAGAACGGAATTAAACTTATAGGTCTTGAAAAAGCCAAAGAAACAGCACTGAAAGCAGCGGGAGCAGACGAGAGCAAAATAAAATATTATAAAATAAAACTTGATCGTGAAGACGATTACAATCCTACCGTATATGTGTATGAAATAGAATTTCTTCACGACGGACTGGAATATGAATTTGAAATAAACGGAGAAAACAATGAGATTTTAAAAACAGATGTAGAGTAACAGCGAAACCGTGAAATTAATAAAAAATTCATAAAAGAAAATAAAATAGTTGCAAAAAGCTGAAAAACATGATACAATTCTTTGTGAATTTATAAGTTAATTATCGAAGGACGGTGAAACGGAATGAAAAAAGGAATACATCCTGATTACAAAGTTGTAACAGTTGAATGTACTTGCGGAGAAAAATTCGAAACAAGATCTACATATGCAAAAGGTGACCTTAAAGTTGCTGTTTGTTCAAAATGTCATCCATTCTACACAGGAAAAGCTAAATTCTTAGATACAGCTGGTAGAGTTGACAAGTTCAACAAAAAATACAATATCAAATAAGAAACAGGACAAATGTCCTGTTTTTTTATAAAGAACAACAATTCAGGAGGCGAGATAATGGCAGTTGTAGAAATTAAACACCCTTTAATTGAGCACAAGCTTACTTACTTGAGAGATAAAAATACGGATACCAAAACATTCAGAGAAAATTTGAATGAAATAGCAAAACTTATGATTTATGAAACAACAAAAGATTTAGAGCTTGAGGAGATTGAAGTGGAAACTCCAATCATGAAAACAAAAGCCGGAATTTTAAAAGACAAAGCAGTGGCAATTGTTCCTATTTTAAGAGCAGGGCTTGGAATGGTTGACGGGATACTTTCTCTTATACCTACTGCAAAGATAGGACATATAGGAGTATACAGAAACGAAGAAACTTTACAGCCTGTATATTATTATTGCAAACTGCCTGTTGATATCAAAGACAGAAAGGTTATATTGGTTGACCCTATGCTTGCAACAGGAGGATCAGCAATTTATGCTATCGACTATTTAAAAGAAAGAGGAGTAAAAGATATTACATTTATGTGTCTGATATCAGCTCCTGAAGGAATAGCCAAAGTTCAGGAAGCTCATCCGGATGTGCCTGTTTTCACAGCTAAAATTGATAAATGTCTGAACGAACACGGATATATTATTCCGGGACTTGGAGACTGCGGAGACAGAATTTTCGGAACTAAATAATAAAAAAAGAAGCAGCTCGGGAGTTTTTCCCAAACTGCTTTTTTTATTACAGGACTTCCAATTTTATTTTCTTTTTTGAAATAAATGTAATTTTCAGTTCGCCGTTAATTTTTGCATTTTCCGAAAACCACATTTTAAGAGGTTTGTTTCCTATGATTCTGGCAGTATTTGAAACATTGGCTGTTCTGCTGATTTTTCCCTGAATAATTTGTTTTTCGCCGACAACAATTTGGATATCTGTCTTATCATCTCCCACAAGGTGAGAATAAGAAGTTTTCAGATTGAAGAAACCTCTTTCGTAATAACTTTTTCCAAGAATAAAAATATATGATTCATGCTCTTTTTTAACTTTTTCTTTTTTAACAGGAGGCTCTTTTCCTTCGGCAGCAGCCTGTTTTACAGCAGCTTCTTCTGCTTCTCTTTCTTTTTCCTTTTCTTTTTCGGATTTTAAAACAGCAGTTCTGTCTTTTCCCACAATATTTTTCATACGGTCTTTCAAATCATCGGAATTCCAAGAAGGATTTATTTCTTTTATAATGTTTGCAATCTGTGCGTTTGAAAATTTCGCAGCCAGTCCAAACCATTTTTTATTTTTAAGAGCGTAGATAAAAATCTCTTTATCAGTCAAAGCTTTTAAAAGAGAGTTTTTTACAGCTATTTTGTCAAGGTCAAGATTAGAGGGATTTATAAACAAAGAAAGGAAAGTTTCAAAATTTCCCTCGGCTGATGCCATATACACAACAGTGGAATCCTGAACAAAGGCAAAAATTATATCTGATGAATCTTTAAATTCAGATATTTCAAAAGACAGCTCTTTATCAAATTTTTTCCACATACCAATTTTTTTAAAACCAAGTTCAAGTAATTTTTCCATGTTTTTTTGACCTCCCCTGAAGAAAAATAAAAATAAATATTAAAATAAAATTTCTCGTTTATATTATATTACCTTAAATTTTGCAAAAAAGGAAGAAAAACTTTGTAAAAAAGCAATAATTTTTTAATTTTGAGTTTAGAAAGTGAAAGGAGATACTTACAGAAGTATTGATATAATATAAAAAATGGTGTAAAATTGTAGAATAGAATAAAATTATTCGGGAGGTTTCTTGTGATTGTAGACAGAGAGTTCGGAAAAAAATTAGTTGAGGAGCTGAAAAAACAGAATAAAACAGTTGTGTTCACAAACGGATGTTTTGATATACTTCATGTGGGACATTTGAGATATTTAAATGAAGCAAAAAAACAGGGAGATGTTCTGATTGTGGGAGTAAACTCTGATGCTTCGGTAAAAAGACTGAAAGGAGAAACAAGACCTATAAACAACCAGTATGACAGAGCAGAAATGCTTTGCGGACTGAAAGCTGTTGACTACACAGTGATATTTGAAGAGGATACTCCTGAAAGTCTGATAGGAGATTTGAAGCCTTCAATTCATGTTAAGGGAGGAGATTATACAAAAGATGACCTGCCTGAAACAAAAATAGTGGAAAGTTACGGAGGAGAAGTGAGAATACTTACTTTTATCGAAGGAAAATCTACTACCAATATAGTGAAAAAAATTCAAGGATAACGGTGAAAATATGAAAAAAATATTGAGTTTTAAAGAGATAGATAAAATTGCCGAAAAACTTGCAGAGTATGTGCAGGCAGGAGATGTGGTTGCTCTTATAGGTGATTTGGGAACAGGAAAAACAACTTTTACAAAAAAGTTTGCAGAAACTCTGGGAGTTACAGACAATCTTAAAAGTCCTACTTTCAACTATGTGCTTGAATATTTTTCCGGAAGACTTCCTCTGTATCATTTCGATGTATACAGACTGGGAGAAGCGGAAGAGATTTACGAAGTGGGATATGAAGATTATCTTGGGGGAGACGGAGTGATGCTTATAGAATGGGCAGATATTATCCAGTCTGAACTGCCGAAAGAATATATAAAAATAGTTTTGGAGTATGACGGAGATGAAACAAGAGGAGTTTCTCTTGAATATATCGGAAACGAAGAAAAAGAAAAGGAGATGTTAAACTATGTTGGTTTTGGCAATTGATACATCTACAAATGTGGGAACAGCAGGACTGTATTCAAGTGAAACAGGTTTAGTCGGAGAGATAACAATAAATATAAAGAGAACTCATTCTGAAAATATAATGACAGCAATAGACAGTCTTTTAAAACTTAGTGAAAAAAATATACAGGATATAGACAAAATAGCTGTGAGCATAGGTCCGGGATCTTTTACAGGAATAAGAATAGGGGTTGCCGCAGCAAAAGGGCTGGCTTATTCTATGGGAAAACCTATTGCCGCTGTGAATGAGCTTGATGCCACAGCATTTGGTGCAGCTGAAACAGACTGTGAAATAATTCCTATAATAGATGCCAGAAAAGAGAGAGGATATTATTGCTGTTACAAATATGAAAACGGAAAAATAATAAGAACAGAAGAGTATGGTGTTGGCGAAATAAGAGAGTATCTTGAAAATAAAAAAGATAAAAAGGTTTTATTTTTGGGAGACGGAGCAATAAAATATTCTGCACTTATAAAAGAAATAATGGGAGAAAATGCAAAATTTGCAATGAAATCTCTGAGCCTTCCGAGAGCGGCAGTTATTGCTGAAATGGCTGTTGACACAGAAGATAATCTTTATACACTTGAGCCTTTCTATCTTAGCAAAGCACAGGCAGAGAGAGAAAAAGAAGCCAGAGAACAGGAAAAACAGGCAACAGAAATCTGATACCGTAACAGGACAATGTGTCTTAAAAATCCTAAAACAAAAAAATAAACTGCAAAAAAACTGTATGATATTTGACAAAGCTTAGGTTCTGTGGTAGATTATTTAGAGGGTTATTTTTTAAGGAGGGTACTTAATGAGTAATATAATTAAATTGGACACAAACTCTTTTGAAAAAGAAGTATTGAACTGCTCAGGTGTTGTATTGGTTGATTTCTGGGCTGAATGGTGTGGACCTTGTAAAATGCAGCTTCCTGTACTTGAAGAAATTTCATCGGAAATGACAGATGTTAAAGTATGCAAAGTAAATGTAGATGAAAATAATGAACTGGCAATAAAATTCGGAATAAGAAGTATTCCTACAATGATGATTTTTAAAAACGGAGAAAAAGTAGATCAGCTTGTGGGGCTGAAACAAAAATATGAGCTTAAAGAAAAGCTTGGAAGTTTGAAATAAAAATAATACAAAAATTATACCTGCGAAAAATGCAGGTATTTTTTTACAAAAAAATATTTAAAAAAATATTTAAAAAAATATAAAAAAATTTATTTTTGACATAATTATGACACATTCATCGTCTATAATTAAACCATGATGAAGATGAATAAGTAATCATAAATATAACCCTACCCTAAAGTTTAAAATATGTAGTCCCTAGAAAGAGAGATGAGAGATCATCTCTCTTTTGTTGTATTTTCATATATTTTATAGTAAAATAAGTATAATATTTTTGAGGGGAGGGAAATATTGTG
>UQXM01000026.1 GCA_900545035.1 uncultured Fusobacterium sp.
GAATTGCTATCAGGAGAGCGTTTTCATAAGATGATAGAATCGCTGAAAGATGTCTGTAGGGGGAGAAGGAGCTTTAAGACAGCACTTTCTTGATATGGGGCTTATTCCCACAGCAGAAGTTACAATGGTAAAACACGCTCCTATGGGAGACCCTGTTGAACTTCGTATACACAGCTACGAACTTACTCTTCGTAAGGATGACGCTGAAAAAATTGAAATAACAAACATACGAGATAAAAATATTGAAGAAAATAAAAAAAATACACTGAAAAAAGATATTTCGCACCCCGGACTCGGTGAAGGAGGAAAATATCACACAAAAGAGGGAGAAAATCCTCTTCCTGATGATGTAAAACTGACTTTTGCTCTTGCAGGAAATCAAAACTGCGGAAAAACAACTCTTTTTAATCAGCTTACAGGAGCAAATCAGCATGTGGGAAATTTTCCCGGAGTAACGGTTGACAGAAAAGACGGAGTAATAAAAGGATATTCAAATACCCTTGTAACAGACCTGCCGGGAATATATTCGATGTCTCCTTATTCCAGTGAAGAAATTGTTACCAGAGAATTTCTTCTTCACGAAAATCCAAAAGGAATTATAAACATTGTAGATGCAACAAACATTGAAAGAAATATGTATCTTACAATGCAGCTTATGGAACTTGATATTCCAATGGTGCTGGCTCTTAATATGATGGATGAAATCAGAGAAAACGGAGGCTCTGTTCTTGTAAACGAAATGGAAGAAATGCTTGGAATACCCGTTATTCCTATTTCCGCTGCAAAAAATGAGGGAATCTGGGAGCTTATCGACCATGCTGTCCATGTGGCAAAATATCAGGAATGTCCGGGAAGACAGGATTTCTGTGATGAAAACGATAACAACGGAGCTGTTCACAGATGTCTGCACAGTATCATGTATCTTATAGAAGACCATGCCAAAAAAGAAAATATTCCTCTTCGTTTTGCAGCAGCAAAACTGGCAGAGGGAGATAATATAATTTTGGAAAAACTTAAACTTGACCAAAACGAAAAAAATACTCTCGAACATATTCTGAAACAAATGGAAACTGAGAGAGGACTTGACAGAGCCGCTGCCATTGCCGATATGCGTTTTAATTTTATCAAAAAAGTATGCAGTCAAACTGTTATAAAACCAAAAGTAAGCAAAGAACATATGAGAAGTCTGAAAATAGATGAAATTCTTACAGGAAAATATACAGCCATTCCTGCATTTATAGGAATTATGGCTGCTGTTTTCTGGCTGACTTTCAATGTTATCGGAGCATGGCTTTCGGGAATACTTGAAACAGGAATTTCACATCTTACAGAGATAACAGACGCATTTCTTATTTCGGCAAAAGTAAATGAAGTTATCCGTTCTCTTATCATTGACGGAATTTTCAACGGTGTCGGAAGTGTGTTGAGTTTCCTGCCTACAATAGTAACTTTGTTTTTCTTCCTGTCAATTTTGGAAGACAGCGGATACATGGCAAGAGTTGCCTTTGTAATGGACAAACTTCTTCGTAAAATCGGACTTTCGGGAAGAAGTATTGTTCCCATGCTGGTAGGTTTCGGATGTACAGTGCCGGGAATTATGGCAAGCCGTACTCTTCCGTCAGAAAGGGACAGAAAGATGACTGTTCTTCTAACACCATACATGAGCTGTTCTGCAAAACTTCCTATCTACGGATTTTTTGCCGCTGCATTTTTCCCAAAAAACGGAGCCGCTGTAATGGTCGCTCTGTACTTTATAGGAATTGCTGTGGGAATATTAATGGCTCTTCTTTTCAGAAAAACTTTATTTCAGGGAGAAGCTGTGCCTTTTGTAATGGAACTTCCGAATTATCGTATGCCGGGAACTAAAAATGTTTCTCATCTTCTTTGGGAAAAAGCCAAAGATTTCCTGCAGAGAGCATTTACCGTTATATTCATTGCCACAATTATAATCTGGTTCCTGCAGACTTTTAATATAAGTTTCAATGTTGTGGAAAATTCTCAGGACAGTATCCTTGCTGCTGTGGCAGGAGTAATAGCTCCTGTATTCAAACCTCTCGGTTTCGGAGACTGGAGAATATCAACAGCTTTAATCAGCGGATTTATGGCAAAAGAAAGCGTCGTTGCTACTTTATCAATTCTTTTCGGCACAACAGAAAATCTTCTTTCTGCAATAACTCCTCTTTCAGCAGGAGCTCTTCTTGTGTTCTGCTTGCTGTACACTCCGTGTGTGGCTGCTGTGGCTGCCGTTAAAAAAGAGCTTGGAGGAAAATGGGCTGCCGCTGTGGCTTTTGGACAATGTTTGGTTGCATGGATTGCCGCTTTCGCCGTTAAAATAATCGGCTCTCTTTTGGGAGGATTTTAATATGAATTTTTCAACTGCTGTTGTTATTTTAATAATTATTATATGTGCCGCCGCTGCCCTTTTTTCTATCCGCAGAAATAAAAAAAACGGTAAAGGCTGCTGCGGAAGCTGTCATAATTGTACAAAAAACTGCAAATAAATATTTTATTATATAACAAAAGAGCATCGTTTTCGATGCTCTTTCTTTTATTTTTATTCAGCTGTTTTATTTTTGCTGTCAGGAATATATTTTACTTCAACTCTTCTGTTGTTTGCTCTTCCCTCTGCTGTTTTGTTTGTATCAACAGGTTTAAGTTCGCTGTAACCTTTTGTTTTGTATTTTATATTTCCTGATTTTGTAATTTGAGATGAAAGCTCTCTTTTTACAGTTTCCGCTCTTCTTTCTGAAAGTCCCTGATTGTATTCCACACTTCCGTAACTGTCTGTATGTCCTTCAAGAACAAGAGTTCCTTTCAAATTATGTTTGTCTATGATTTTACTTCCCGCTTCAATTATATCTTGTTCTTTTCTCTTCAGATTATCTTTGTCAAAATCAAAATGGTTTCCGAAAAGATTGAAAGTATTTCTAAGAGTTGTTACCGCATCTTCGCTGTTAAATTTATAATTAAATCTAAGTCCCACTCTCCAATACTCCTCATCTCTTTCAAAATCTTTTGCAGCTTCCGCTTCAAGAGTAACTCCCATATAATTTAATCTTTCTGCACCAATTCCAATTTTTCCGATAACTTTTCCTTTAGTTTCGATTTCACTCATAAGAGATACATAACCGCTTTCTGTTCTTTTCAGCTTGCTGCTGTTTTCTCCGTAATTGTGTCCGAAGTCATAAGAATATCCAATATCTCCCGTAATTTTTCCTGTCCAGTCATTTCCAAGATATTTTCTTGCCGTTCCGTTAAATCCTGCAGCAGCTTTTGCACTTAAATAATCGTTTCCTTTTATTTTCAGTGCCAGTGTTCCGTCCTCTTTTATATCTGTAAATCTTCCGTATTCAGTTTCAAATCCTAAGTATGCTCCAAATTCATTTTGATAATTTTCATACAGAGTTTTTCTGAATTTATTGTCAAAACTTATATAATAAGACCAGAAATCAGAATCGTTTTCATATTTGTAACTACCGAAAGCCAGAGTTCTGTCAGTTTCGTGATAATTTATTCCCGCTTCCAGTTTTGTCAAAAGATTTAAATCTTTATCAAAATATTTAACATTATGAAGTCCGCCTTTTACTGAATAAACATCTTCTTTTGAACTTCCCGTATCTCCAAACTTAAATCTGCTTCCTGTAAATCCGTAACTGTAACCGTGTTTATCTCTGCCCTCTGTTCCCTCATATTCTTTCATGTATAAAAGACCTGTTATTCTGTAATCATAATCAGGAATTTGAGTTTTTCCATTTTTATAATCTCCGTTTGTGTAAATCAAACTGAATTTGTCAGTATTTTTTGAAAGATTATATGATGTTTCCATTTCATCAAAAGCATTGTCAAAAGCTCTGTTGATATCCTGCATTCTGCTCTGCACATGAGAATATATGCTTCCTCTTGTTTCTCCCATAATTTTGTCGTACTGTTCATAAAATTCGTCAGAATTTCCAAAGCTTTCAAGATATGTATTCAGATTTTTAATTGCGTCAATATCTTCTGACACACCTGTTTTTAATGTGTCATCCAGAGAATTATAAAATTCTTCATATTGATAATCTTTCAAAATATCTTTATAATCCACTTTATTCATTGACAAATCTCCGTCGGTAATTTTTCCGTCAAACAGCGGAGATGTATTTACTTCAAGATTTACATCATCACCTGCAAAATCTTTGATATCAAAAGAATATCCGTTTCCTGTTCCTGCAAAATTAGGAGCTGCCGTTATTCCTCCCGAAATATTCGGAGCATTAAATCCAAGTCCGTTTCCTGCTGTAATATCAATGGTAGGATTTTTTAAATTCAAATCAAAATCAGAATTAAGAGTTCCTCCCAAACCAGTGTATCTGTCTCCGATTATTATAGCGTCGCTGTCAATTTTTATAATATCGTCCGAACTGTTCAGGCTTCCTCCGTCTTTATCAATATCAATTCCTGTATATCCCGCTTCGATATTAATATTTCCTGTATTGACAAGAGTTCCGTTTCCTTTTATTCCGACACCGTTTTTAAGATTGATATCTCCGCTGTTGTAAAGTTCCGCACCGTCTGAAACATACATTCCGATTCCGTTGTTTGCATTTATAATTCCTTCGTTGAAAATTTTAGAGCCTTGTCCTTTTGCATACATTCCAACCGCTCCCGCACTTCCGATTCCGTTTTCATCACCGAGATTGATTACTCCTGTTTTGCTGTTGTAAACTGACGCTCCGTTCACTGCAAACATTCCGATTCCGTCATTAAGAACATTTATTGTTCCCTCATTTGAAAATTCAACATTTCCCACAGCCTGAATACCCACAGCATTTTTTCCGTCAACAGTAATTTCTGCTGTATTTGTTCCCGCTGCTTTACCTGTGTTGTCATTCTGCATATAAATTCCCACAGAACTTTTTCCTTTTTCTGTTCCGCCGTTGATTTTCATATCTCCTTTATTTGCAACAGTAATATTTCCCGAAGAGTAAATTCCCACAGCACCTTTTTGAACTGTCATCTGGCTTTCATTTGTAAGAATTATTCCATCTTTCAAGGTATCTTGATTTTTTGTTCCACTGTCTGCAATAATACCAAAAGAATTATTTCCTACAGTCCAGTTTCCTTTTCCAATATCCACTCTTCCGCTTCCAAGTTTATAAATTCCTGTTGAAGAATCTTTTCCTCTTTCGACTGTTTCACTTCCTACAATATTGACATCTCCGTTAAATTCAACATTTCCTTTTTCTGTACTCAAAATTCCTATATTCTGTTTATTATTTTTAATGTTCATCAAAATATGATCATCTTTTGTTCCAACAAAAATATCACTGTTTTTAGCATAAATTCCTGTTCCTTTTATTCTGTCAGAATCAGAAAGCTTTTCGTCTCCAACAATAATATTTCCAAGAGCTGTCACATAATGTTTTCCAGAAATATATTCATCATTTTCCGCAACAATTCCCACTGCTCCAACTCCTGCAGTAATATTTCCATTATATAAAATATTAAAGTTTTTAGCAGCTACACCTGTTGCAAAGTTTCCAACTGTCAAATCTCCATTTCCTGTGTAAATATAATTTTTATCTTTATTGCTGTTTACTGCATATACTCCTACAGGATAACTGTTTGCAAAGCTGAATCCCTCTCCTACTGTAATTGTTCCATCTGTTGAAAGGCTTGAATTTTGAGCTTCAAATCCAATGTTTCCGAATTTCTGTTCCGCACCCTCTTTATTTCCATCTTTAACAATAAGATTTCCTGTGATTGTTGTTACATGGTTTTCGTCTTCATTTCCTTTTACAAGAACTGCAACACTGTCTTGTGCTTCTTCTCCAAGAAAAATATCTCCTGTTTTAAGAATTCCATAAGTTCCGTTGAATACCACCCCGGCAGTATTTTTCCCGTTCTGCTCAATAATAACATCTTCTATATCTTCTGTTACTTCTCCAAGATTTTTGTAATATACACCTTTTGTATACAGCCCGTCAGGTGTTTCACTTCCTGTTACTGTTATTGTGTCAACTCCAATCTGAGAGAAAGGTCTGTTTTTGTCTGACTGTCCGTCTGTTTGAGAGAAAATTATTCCTGTACCGTTATTTTTTACATTAAGAGTAAGCTCTTTCTTTTGGAAATTTTCATCTCCCTGAATTTTTCCACCGTTTTCAAGAATAAATCCATAGTGTCCGTCTACATTGATTTCATAATTTTCTTTTCCTGCATCATCTTTAAGAGTAACAACTCCTCCGTTGCTGTGTATCAATGAACCATAACCTGCTTCTACAGAAAGTTTTTCAATATCATTTATTTCAATTTTTCCGTTATCATTAAATATTGCTGTTCCATTTTTTCCGGCAGAAATTTTATCTTTTATATTTAATGAAACTTCTCCTCCTGACACAGCAAAACCAACAGAAGCATTGTTTTCTCTGTTTGTTTGCCCTTCACCATTTAAAACACTTATATTTCCAACAGTTACTGTGGCTGTTGAATTTTTCATATACATTCCAAGAGAATTATTTTTAAGAGAAATATTATTTACAATCATGCTATCTGTATTTAAATTATCTGTATAAATACCTATAGTTTTCTGGCTGTTTTCATTTCCATTATCAGCAATGTTTTTTATCTTTATACTTTCAGCTTTTCCTTTAAATACTGCTCCAACAGCATTTTCATTTGAGACATAAATATTTCCTGTGGAATTTACATTGTGACTATTTTTACTTTGAGAATTATCATAATAAATTCCCACTGCATTCTCTTTTATTAATATATCCCCTTTGTTTTTTATATCAGTGTTTCTTCCTAATATTCCTACAGATTTTTTTCCTTTATTCCCTTTTATTAATATATTTCCGCTGTTATCAATAGTATTTTTTTCATCAACAGGACTTCCAAACAAAGCTATTCCAATATCATTTTCTCCAGATAAATCTATCTTTCCTCCATTTATTATACTTCCATTTCCTGTAAGAGCCAACCCATAGAAGTCAGAAGAAAATCCTGTTATCTCCGCATTACTTTCTATTGTTCCGTTCTGTACAAAAACAGCTCCTCCATTTGCTTCTTTTCCTGCAATAATTCCTATTGATGTTTTTTCATCAAGCTTTACAGAACCTCCATTTGAATAAATTCCTGTTGATTTCCCCAATATACCTATACTATTGTCAATAATTTCTATTAAAGAATTTTCTTTACCATAAATTCCAATATTATTATCAATACGATAATTATCTTTGTCATTTTTTGTGCTGTCTCCAACAGAAATAAATTTATTGTTTTTTCCAACAACAACAGCTGCACTGTTTTTATCAGATGAAATATTTTGAACATTAAAATTACCGTTTGTAACTTTTAATTCTGTTCCCTTTCCCTCTTCACTGTCTTCCATAACGATTCCATAACCATTAAGTTTTATCTCTATATTTTCTATTTCATTTTGTGTTACAGAGTTATCCTTTTTATTTTCCAAATAAATTCCTGTTGCTGTATCAGTTCCTTCTGAGGATATAGAAATATTTTCAGCAGAAATTTCTCCGTTTATTCCAAATATTCCCATAGAATTATTTCCAAGTATCATATTCAGATTTTTAGTGTTAGAGTCTTCAAGAGCTAGTCCGATTGCTCCTGTTTCATTTTCTCCTATATTATCATTTCCTGAAACAAAGAAATTTCCTTTTCCACTTTCTTTTGAAATAAAAGTACTTCCGTCAACTGTTGTATTTTCTGCATAAACTCCAACATCTCCTTTTCCAAGAGTCAGATTTCCAATCCCGTTTCCAAGCTTTGCTCCGTCTTTTAAATAAACAGCTGTTTCAGATTTTCCATTTACTTCTCCGAAATTTGTTGAAATCGTTCCCTTTATTCCATTAAATACAGAATTTTTTCCTGCAAGATATACTCCTGTTCCTCCGTTTACAATAATATCTTTTTCATTATTTACTATGAAATTATTTCCATAAATTCCAACATCTCTTGCTCCGTTTACAGTAACAGTTCCTTTGTTTGTTATATTTGAATTTCCTTTTGCATAAATTCCCACAGAAGCTCCATTTTCTACATTTTCTCCTGTTACATTTACCGCTCCCGAAAATTCCAAACTTTTATTTTCACCGTTATATATTCCAATAGCATCTTTAGAATTTACATTTATTGTTCCGTTATATTTTAACGGAGTAGTTTTTGGATTTTCTGTATCTTGATTATCTGTATTTCCTTTGTCGTTATATATTCCAATAGCTTTATCTTTATCAATATTAATATCCATATTGATATCAAAAATATTTTCTTTGTCTGTTCCCGCCTCTGAATTTACATACACTCCAACACTGTATGCTGTATGATTGTGAACAGTATTCTCTGCAAGAGAAATATTAAGAGTTCCTTCTTCAATAACAGCATTATCTTTTAAATAAACTCCAATTCCTGTGCTTCCGTTATATTTTAAATTTATGTCTCCAAAAGATAAATCACTGTCTCTTGCTATTATTCCAACAGCTTTATTTTCTTTTAAGCCATCAGGATTTTCTTCAACTTTGGCTGAATTTGAAAGTTCTATCTCTGTTGTTCCGTTTATTGAAATTTTACTGTTGGAATCTTTATCATCTTTTCCTCTTAAAGCAAATCCAATAGCATTTTCATTTCTTGAATCAACTTTTAATTTTAAACTTTCAAATGTTTTACTTTCTCCAGCTTTAGAGTACAGACCTATTGCTCCCCCTGCCACATGAATTTCTCCTGTTCCGTTATAATTGCTTGTTTCGTCTAAAGCAATTCCAACATCTTTACCTTTTGTGTCATTAGAAGTAATTTCTAAAATTCCGTTATTCATTACTGTTGAATTGCCGGTAGCTTTTAAAAGAATATTTTCATTATTAAGTTCCTGTGATATCTTCTCTCCTTTTTCTGCAACAGTAATTTTATCAGAATCATGGATATGAATTCCTGTTGATTTATCGCTGTTAGCCCCAAACACAACGCCTTTTTTATCAGCAGTTTCTACGAAATTTTTAAGTTCCAGATCCTGCACAGAATTTTTAATATATATTCCTGTATTTCCTGTTCCGTTAAGATTTATTGTTCCCACTGTTCCAATTTTATTTCCTGATTTGTCATCAGTATTTTTCACAAACATCCCGATAGAACTATTTCCATTAAGATTTATTGTTCCATTGTTGCTGATTGTAGAATTTTTATCCATCGCAACCATCGCAACTGATGAAGTTTCAGACGGATTTTTGCTTTTCTTTATTGTGATTGTTCCGTTATTTTCTGCTGTCCCTCCTGTAAGAATTACAGCTCTATTGTTATTATCTCCTATTGTAATATTACTGTTTACTTGTAAATTTCCGCCGTTTGAAGCAATAGCTCTAAGACCGTTTATATCTATGGAGTTAATCTCAACATTATGTTGTCTTGTAATTTCTTTATTTGTGGCTGAATTTATATTATTATATGCTATACCGATTTTACTTTGTCTCTCTGCATTAACAGAATTTTCTTTAAATATCAGCGAAGCATCATCATTTATTTTACTTGTTGCATCAACCACAATTCCTGTTGCATAATTTCCAAGAACGATAGTTCCCATATCTTTTATTTCAGAATCGTTGACAGCATAAATTCCAACTCCTCCATGTTTTTCTCCATCTTCGCCGTCACGCTCTCCGTTTCCTACCTCAACAATTCCTTTATTATCAATAATTGTTTTATTTCCATAAATTCCAACACTCGATTTTTCTTTGTTTGAACTTCCTACTTTGATATATCCGTTATTTGCAACTTTGCTGTTTGAATTATCTGTTGCTCCTGTTTTATTATTATCTGCGTAAATTCCAACAGTTCCTGTCCCATTTGATACATCAATTATTCCGTTATTCGTAACATCAATTTTTCCTTGACCCTTTTGTTCTCCATATTCATTATCCAAAATTTTTCCGTCTTCAAGTCTGAAAGATTTTGCATACACTCCAATTGCATTATCTCCATATACTTCAATTTTTGCATTTTCATCTACATTATCAGAATTATATTTTGTTCCGACATTTGTTGTACTTCCGTTTACAACAAAAAGCCCTGCACCTTTATATGATTTATCATCTGCTGATGTTTCAGATTTTTTCTCAACGATAATTTTTGAGCCGTCTTTCATATCCACTTTTGCAAAATCTGCAAATATTCCGACAGTGGCTGTTCCCTCTTTTTGTGTTCCGTCAAACCTGTTTGCTGTTACTGTTGCACCTCTTTCCAATGTAATTGAAGTATCGTCAAATCCTTTTGCATTTTTACTTGACACAATTTCAAGACCTGTTACTTTTCCATTAAAATATTTGTCGGCATCTGCTCCTGTTATTTCAGCAGCAACATTTACATTTTCTTTTACTGTTGTGTTAAGTCTTACTCCCAAAAATCTTTTGAAATAGAAATCTCCCAAAGTATTTTTTGCGTCTGTCTGAGAAATACTTTGGTCAATAGTCAGATTTCCTCCGTCAACCATTGCAGTTATATAATTATCAATTCCCTCATCGTGAGTAACCGCATCTTTTATGTCTATTCCTCCCACAGCTATTCCTATATTTTCTTCCAATTTTGTTAAATCAGAAGTAAATTTATTCTCTTCTGTGGAAACAATATCAAATACCACAACATCATTTGATTTTACATTAATTTTACTGTTATTCAGTGTTATATTATTGTTGTTTCCTTTTCCGAAATCAACTTTCATTCCTGTTGCTCTTCCGTCAAGGTTGATTACAGAATTATTTATATTTATTTTTCCGCCCTCTTTGTCATAAAGAGCATATCCTTTTCCTGAATAAGTTAAATCAGTGTTGTTCAATGTTACTTCTGTTCCTGTTCCCACAGAAGCAATTCCCGCATCTCCGTTTGTAATTTTAATTATATTTTCTTTTGAACTTGTGTCTGTACCGTCGGCTGTTGTAACAGAATTTTCTCCTATTGTGATTTTTGCACCGTTGATACCGTAAATTCCTATTCCGCCTTTTTCACCATCTTTGTCTAGACTTTCTGAACTCAGTTCAAAAGCTCCCATAGAAGTTATGCTTCCTCCGTTGCTGTATAATCCCACTGCTCCGTGGTCTGCTTTTATTACATTTTTTTGCCCTTTGTCAGCAGAAATAGTAACTTTTCCTGTTGATTTATCTTTCTCTGCAATATTATATACTGCAACACTTCCTGTTCCCGAAGTTAAAATTTCAGAATTTTTAATATCAAATGTTCCATTATTGTAAATACTTACATTATAATCTTTAATTTCCGTAATATTTTCAGGTTTTTCATCAGTTTTTGAAAAACCACTCATAGTTGTATCTACTTTTCCGTTTTCGAGAATTCCAAGATTGTCATTAAGAACAGCCATTCCTATAACATTTTTTCCTGTAAGAATTATATCTCCTGTATTTTTTATTTCTGCTTTTTCTTTTTTATATCCGTTTAAACCGTCAACTTCTTCAAACTTTATATTTTCAGGTTTCTCTGCATCATTAGACATCATTCCAACAACATTACTCATAGAACTTGTCATATTTCCAATATTCGTAATATTTCCAACAGATTTAACATTTTCTGGCTGACCTGTTGTTTTATTTTCTTTATCCCAAATACTTCTTGTAGCCTGAAGAATAATATTTTTTTGTTTTTCTTCTGTATTTTCCTCTGATTTATTCTGACTTCCTTCTTTTGTTCCGTCTCCTTCGATTGTCAAATCTTTTTCTACATTTATTCCATACATATCACTTCTTATTAAAACCGAACCAGAAGCATTTTTTCCAAAATCAATATCTTTTATAGCACTTGTAGAAGTATTTGTAATTACCATATCATTTGTATTATTCTCTGAATAATCTTTATATCTTAAAAATCCTACATTACTTTTTCCGTTTACTTCTATATTAAGACCGTGAATATTTGCAATAGGGTCTACTTTTCCTATTTCATATCCTTTAAAAGCAATTTCTTTTCCCTGCTCGTCTTTTATTTTTATATCATCGTTAAATATTCCTGTATAATCAACAATATTTCCGTCTTCATCTTTTATATCTGGAACCGGATTTTTAACATTTGGGTCATCACCTTTATTTATATCTTTCCCTGTTTCATCTTTTATTAAATATCTTTCAGCATTGGCACTTAAACTTTTTGCAACAACAAATCCTCCGTTATTAGTTCCGTTTACTGAAATTTTATTAATTTTTCCTGAAGATAATCCCTCAAGATTTTCTTTTACATTCCCTATATTATCCTCAAGACTTCCAAAAACTCTTGTATTATCGTATTTATGTTCATCTGTAAATTTTAAATTTAAATTCTTATTATCATAATGTTCAATATTCTTTAATCTTATACCATAACTGTTTTTACTGTTTGCTCCAAAATTTATATTTCCTATGTAAAGATCATCGGAAAATATTTTTCCCTCTTTATAATTATCTTTAACTTCAGGAATTCCATTTTTATCCCAATTAGTTTTTACACCTGTTTCATAAGCAATTCCAATACTGTTATTTCCATTAATTTTAATTTCTCCGCTGTTTAAAGTAACATGGTTATTTAATTTTTGAAGTGCTCTTGTTTCTCTTTCCTGTGTTATTGAAATACCCACAAGATTTTTATCATTTCCATTTTCATTACCAAGATTAATTGTTCCTGCATTTTCTGCAACAGAATAACTCTTCATATAGTTATAATCTCCAAACCCATCTTGATTTCCACCATCTACATAACTATCCCAAAGCTGATGATCTATTCCTAAGAGAATTCCGTTTTCTGTCTGATTTGTAAGAGTAAGTGTTCCATCAAAAATTGTTCTCGCTTTTCTTTTTTCTTCAGAAGAAAGATTATTCCCTTCTGATCCTCCGTCTGCATTTCCCCATTGGTCATAACTTGCATTAGAGTCATAGCTTCCTCCTACTCCGGCTGGATTTACACTTAAAAATATTCTGGCAACTTTTTCATTGTAATCTGTTCCTGCATAGTTTATTTCATAATTTCCACTTATTGTGCTTTTTCCCGGTGCAGTATTACTTATAAAAGCTGCTGCTTTTCCTATCCAATCTTTGTCATTTATATAGCCATAAAAATCTTTTCTGAAATTTTGAAGTATTATATTATTTAAAACAGAACTTCCTTTTCCTGTTATCAAACCAAAATTCTCTAATCCTTCATATTTTATTTCATTTTTTTTAGTATCTGCATTGTCGTTAAAAGTAATTTTTAAAGTTTTTCCATCCTCTACTTTATAATTTCCATAATTTTCTACAACAGCCTGATTATATTCTTTATTTTTTATTATTCCTGCACTTCCTTGAGCAAATGATCCTATAACTATATCAATCTCCGGAAGATTAATTTCCTCAGGTTTTTCAACAGGCTTTGCTCCTGAAAATTCTGGAACAACAGGCTCTTTTGGAGTATAAGCATAATTTATTTCAGGACGGTTTGGTTTAAATCCTCCTTCAGTTATATCTATTACTGTATCCGCTCCTCCCTCCATATCAATATATGTATCAATATCTATATTTCCAACCGACTGATTAACTTCTGTTATTGTTTCTTTATTAACATGAGGAGTTTTTATATTTTCTTCTATTTCTGGTGTCGGAGGTTCTATTGGAGGCTCCGGTATATCTCCTATGTGAATATGGTCTATATCTGCATTTCCCTCATTTTTTTCAGGAAGACTTGGAAGTCCCGGTACAGGAATCTCCACTCTGTCAGGTACATTCATTTCAGGTTTTGCAGGCTCAAAAGAAGCTATCTCTGTTCTTTTTTCCTTTGACGAATGTCTGTGTTCATAATTTAACGGAAAGAAAAACTGCCTATTATTTTCAAGAGTCTTTGCATAATAATCTCCCTCTTTCAATAATTCGACAGTTCTTTTTTCGATTTCTTCTATTCTTTTGTTGTTTGCTTTTATTTTCTCTTCAATTTCAATTTTGTTCCCGTACACATTTTCTGCATACACTATGCTTCCTGTTATCAAAAATCCTACAAGAAGCGAGGCAGTATATCCTATCTTCTTAGATTTTACATATCTCTTCAACGATTTCTCAATAAATACATTATTGTTTCCCAAGTTTATCTTCTCTCCCTTTTTATTTTTCCGCTTTTTTAAGCTGTTCTATATACATTTCGTTTTCTGAAATCAATTTTTCTTTTTCTTCTGCCAATTTTTCATATTCAGCCAAAATCTTGTTATATTTTTCATCCAAGATTTTAAGCTCCTCTAATTTTTCACTGGTTTCTTTTCCCTCTGCTTCCAAATTAACTTTTTCATTTTTCAAAGCATCGGATATTCTCCTTTTCCCCAAAAGAAATGCTTCCAATATCTTTTCTTCCTGCACCTCTCCTTTTTCCAACTCAAATACTTTTTCTTCCAACTGGCTGTGATATTTTCTGATATCTGTTGTATCAGGTTCCGCCTGTGCTGTTAGGCTGAAACAAATAAATGCAGTTATCAGGATTTTGTTCATTTTGTTCTTTCATCCTCCTTAAAAAATTGTTATATTGTAAAACATAATTTTCAAAAATAAAAAAACAGCAAGATTTTCTTTCTGACTGTTAAATGAAACAGATATTTTTTAATTTTTTTAAAATAAATCTGTTATATAAATATTTTTTTGATTTTTCCTAAAATAAAACATAGAATAAAAGTGTATAATTAATTAAAAACAATTATACACAAAAAAACAGCAAAAAATGGGGAAAAAACAGTGAAATCACAGAAAAAAATATTTTTTTGAAATTTTCCTCAATTTTCGAGTGTTTCAACAAATTTATTTAAGTTATAAAAAAATTTGCTTGATTTAAAAATAAAAAAATGTTATGATAAAACCACTTAAAAGATAGACTGAAAATGTGTATGAATGTTTTTAATCATTTATACACCTTTTATTCTATGTTTTATTTTAGGAAAAATCAAAAAAATATTTAT
>UQXM01000027.1 GCA_900545035.1 uncultured Fusobacterium sp.
ACGTGCCGGCAGATTGAAGTCCTTGTTTCCGGCATAAAGTTTATAAATTTTATTTCAAATATGATAATTGAGCAAAAAAAGCATATTCTACATCTTTAACCATTATTTCTCAACTCCTTAGGTAAAATTACATTTACATCTTCATATTTTTTTGTATATTCATAATACATCTCAAAATTTATTTTAGGTAAATCATATTGTCTAAAAGGAGTTGTAAAATATTCTAATAAATATCCCATTTCTTTTGGCAGTAATGTTTTTTCCTTTTTATATTTCTTTAAATATTTTTTTACTTGTGGCTCATCTTTAAAAACATAAAATATATGATTTTTTACTACATCATAAGTTAAATACTTCTTATCTCTTAAATACATGTTAATATCACAATTTATATTATATTTCTTGTATAAAGTTTGATGAACATTAAATAGTTTTTTCTTATATTCATCAATATTTACTTTTGTGATGTCATCAGTAAAAATATCTATATATACACGAAGTCCAACTTTTTCATCAGGTATAAAATTTCCTATATTTTGCTCTACAAACTCAACGCCCTCTTTCAAAAACATAGCTTCAGATAAGTCTATATATACAATTATATCTTCTCCCAACACTTTTTTAGCATTTTCTCTCACTATTTTTGTAAGTCTTGGAGATGCTAAAGCATTCTCATATTGGTCTTTAAAGTCATCTTCCCACATATATAAGCTGTCTAAATCCTCTAAAGCCACTTGTATTCCCATAAAAGCCTTAGCTTCTTTTAATTTATCACTATAAATTATTCCCCTATAACGAACATTGGTATTAAAACCATATTCTCTCTCTAAGCCTCTGATAAAATAAAAGTTATCATTAGGTACTTGCCGTTGTATTACTTCCAATACTTCATCATTGTGCATTTTAGCAAAACCACTTGTCAGTAATGTAATAAATATAAGCATAACTACGCTAAATATTTTTTCATAAAAGACCTCCATACCTATTTTTTATTTCTAGATATTCGGTATCTGCCAGTCTATTTCTTTTTTCCCCAAAGAGCGTAAAATTTCGTTTACCTTTTTAAAATGTCCGCAGCCAAAAAATCCCCTGCTTGCTGATAACGGACTTGGATGCACTCCCTCAATTATAAAATGTTTTGGATTTGTAATAAGTCTTTTTTTGCTTTTAGCATTATTTCCCCAAAGAATAAAAATTACAGGTTCATCTTTTTCATTAAGAAGCTCGATTATTCTGTCAGTAAATATTTCCCAGCCTTTGCCCTGATGAGAATTTGCCTGACCGTCCCTCACAGTAAGAGCTGTATTAAGAAGAAGTATTCCCTGCTTTGCCCACGGCATAAGATAACCGTTGTTTGGAATTGTACAGCCAAGTTCATCTCTTAATTCTTTATACATATTTTTCAGAGAAGGAGGAGCAGGTATTCCCGGTTTTACAGAAAATGCCATTCCATGTGCCTGCCCCTGCCCATGATAAGGGTCTTGTCCAAGAAGAAGTATTTTAGTATCTTTGTAGCTTGACACTTTAAGAGCTGAAAAAATATCATTCATATCAGGGTGAATTATCTGTGTTCTGTATTCATTTACCAAAAATGCTCTCAATTTTTTATAATACTCTTTTTCAAATTCATCTTTTAAAAGTTCGTCCCAGTCATTTCCTAAATTTACCATACTTTTTTCTCCTTATTATTCTTTAACAGTTGTTAAGTTTCCGCATTCAGGAACAATTCTTCTCATTCCGCAGCCCAAACACCCTTTTCTGCAGTCATGTGAAAGAGCAGCTTCTTCTGATTTTTTCAGTTCTCTTTTGAAAAACTCTTTTGATACTCCCACATCAACAATATCCCAAGGAAGCTCTGCTTCCAAATCTCTTTCCCCAAGATATTCTTCCGGAGTAATTCCCAGTTCGTTCATCGCTTCTGTCCACAGATTGAAATTATCTCTGTAATCATCAAGCTTCACTCCTTTTTTAAATGCAAGTTCTATCAAATCTCCCGTTCTTTCATCTCCTCTTGAAATAAATCCCTCAAGATAAGATTTTTTTGGCGGATGAATTTTAAGAGCCACACCTTTAAGTCCTGCAAAAAGATTTTTTAAGTATTCATGTTTCTCTGCCATTTCTTCCATGCTCATCTGCTTACACCATTCATATGGTGTGTGAGGTTTTGGAATAAAGTTTGATACACTTACTGTTATATTTATTCTTTTATTGATAGGTCTGCAAAGTCCGATTACTTTTTTGGCAAGGTCATAAATTCCTTTTACATCTTCCATAGTTTCAAAAGGAAGTCCTATCATAAAATAGAATTTCAGGCTGACCCAGCCTGCTTTTATAGCTTCCACAGCTGTTTCAAGAATTTCGTGTTCTTCAACACCTTTATTGATAACATCTCTCATTCTTTGAGATCCTGCTTCGGGAGCAAATGTAAATCCCGTTCTTTTTCCTCCGCTTATCTGCTCTGCCACTTTTACAGAATGAGGATTCATTCTAAGAGAAGGAAGAGAAATTCCCAAATTATAATCACTGTATTTTTCCTGTAAATTTTTCAGCAGTGTATCAATATTTGTATAGTCGCTGCTGCTAAGTGATGAAAGAGAAATTTCAGAATATCCTGTGCTTTCAAGCATAGAGCCTATAAGTTTTAAGTTATTTTCAAGAGTTCTCTCTCTCACAGGTCTGTATACCATTCCTGCCTGACAAAATCTGCACCCTCTTGTACATCCTCTCTGAATTTCCACAGAAGCTCTGTCATGGACAATAGAGATATACGGCACAAGCTGGTTCTCATACATCTTTGAATTGTTTATATCTTTTAAAATTGCTCTTGTAATTTTTTTCTTTCCGTCATGGAATGCAGGAATATAGACTCCCTCAAGATGTTCTATTGCTTTTAATCTTTCCTCTTTTGACTGTCCTGCTGTTTTCACAAAAATTTCAGCAAGTTTTGTCATTGTTTCCTCTCCGTCTCCGATTACCAAAAAATCCACAAACTTTTTAAGAGGAGCAGGGTTCATTACACAAGTTCCTCCTGCCATAATAAGTGGATGAGTTTCATCTCTGTCCTCTCTTCTCAGAGGTATTCCTGCAAGGTCAAGAGCATTCAGCATATTTGGATAACACATTTCATATGAAAGAGAAAAACCGACAATATCAAAATCTTTCAATTCTTTTTTGCTTTCAAGAGAAAACATGGGAATATTATCCCTTCTCATTATCTCTTCCATATCTTCAAAAGGAATAAATCCTCTTTCAAGAGAAAATCCCTCTACCTGATTCATAAGAGAATAAAGTATTCTTATTCCTAAATTTGACATTCCCACTTCATATACATCAGGGAAAAACAAACACATACTTGCTTTATAATCATTTTTATGATAACTGTTTATTTCATTCCCAAGATACTGTGCAGGCTTTTCCACAGTAAGCAGATATTTATCTATATTTACTCTCATTAATTTATCTCCCGTCGTCCAGCCTTTGAAACTCTTTCATCTTTTCATCATCTGTTTTTTTATGATGAATAAGAGCAAGAAAAGCTGTGTTTTTATTAATATTTTTTAATTTCTCGTATGAAGCGGCAGGATGTTTTTCTATCTGCTCATCTCCAACGATAACTTTCTTTATTCTTCTGAACAAAGAATAATTTTCTTTTCCGCAGTCGTGAAGCAGAGCAAGTTTTAAATAATGTGCATCTTCTTTTAAAATTTTATTTTTCTTCACTTCTGCATATAAATTAAAAGAGTGAATTTTGTCATACTCACTCATTTTATCAAAAATTTTAAATTCTTCAAAAGTCAAAATCTCTTTTACAATGCTGTCATTTTCTTTTTTATATTTTCCGAAAAGAAAAAGAAATCCCTGTTTTATTCTGGCAGTCATATCTCCCTCACAATAACAGTTCCATATTCTTTTCGAAGTTTTTTAATATTTCCGCCTTTTTTTCCGATTACTTCTCCTTTTTTATCTTTTAAAACATACAGAATATTAAAAGAACCGTCCTCTGTCCTTTCTGTTTTCTCAACATTATCTATTTTTATATTCTTGTCTTCCGTAAAAGTATTTTTTAAAAGTTCATCACTCAAAAATACTTTTTCAAGAGTAAGATATTTTCCGGGAAGAGCTGTATATTCCCCCGTAAGAATAAATCCGCTCATTATTCTTACCTGTTTCGGCATAAAAGAATTTCCCATAAAAACAAGTTCTCCATTTTCATAATTCACTGCAACTGTTCTTATATGTTCTTTCAGCTCTTTCCCTTTGGTATCTGTAAATCTGCTTACATCATATGTCCCTGTAAGTTCTGTACAGATTTTTTTTATTTCTTCTTCTGATTTTAATATTTTTTTCTGAGGATATCTGTAAATATACTTTCTTCCCTCAACAAAGTCCGGAAAAATAAGATTCGGCAAAGTTTTTCTCACTCCCGTTATCTTTATTTTTCCTTTTCCTCTTTGATTAAATTCAGAAATTATCTCTTGAACATTTCCATTGAAATTACTACTGACATAAAGACAATTATTTCCGCTAACTTTAGCATCTGTTCTTCCTCCCTGCTGAATTCCCTTAGCCCATGTAAAACCAAGTTCATTCATAACTTGTTTAAAATATCCTTTAACAGTGTTTTTCCCTGTCATCTCATCAAAAGCATCAAATCCGCTTCCTCTGTATGAGATATCAAAAATATAACCCATTTTTCTGCTTTTTTCCAATATTCTTATATCCACAATATCTCTTCCTAAATAAATTTTTTACATTCTTTTTTATTATACCATATTTTTCTGTTATGCTTCAATTATTTTTCTTCCGTCAATCTGTTCAGATAATTTCTTATTCCGAAAAGAACAAACCCCATAAAGAAAAGTATTGCCGAAAGAGAAGCAAAAATTATTAAAAATCCTGCATTTTGTGTATATCCTGCCACTTTCCCGGAAATAAAACTTGCTGCAAACATTGTCATATACCACATACCCATAAAAAATGTGGAAAATCTCTGAGGAGCAAGCCTGTTAAACATTGCTATTCCCACAGGAGCAATACAAAGTTCTGAAATTGTATTGAAAAGATAAGCAAGAATTATAAACAAAATACTTGCTTTTGCTCCTGTATTTGTTCCTCCCGTAGAAATTACAGAAACTGACATAAGAAGAAAAGCTGTTCCCATTGAAAAAATTCCCAAAGTCATTTTGACCGGAGTAGTACATTTTTTTCCTCCCAGTTTCTGCCATATAAGTGCAATCACAGGAGCAAGAACAATTCCCAAAATAGAATTAAGAGCTGCAAACCACGGCACAGGTACTGAATATCCTGCCACAACTCTGTCAACATGATCCCTTGCATACAAAGTTATAGAACTGAAAGACTGATAGAAAGTTGTCCAAAATAAAATAACAAAAACTGCTGTTATTCCCATTGCTTTCATTCTTTCTTTTTCTTTATGAGAAAATTTATAAGTAAAAATATTTGTCTTTTCCTGAGCTGCCATTTTTTTTGAAGGTTTTCTTCCTGTTTCTCCCAAAAATTTCGGAGCTGTCAGTATAAACAGAACTGTTCCCGCTGCCGCAATAAGCCCTGCTGTCAGAAACATTTCTCTAAAACCGAAATGAAGAACTGCTCCCGTTTCATCTCTTACAGCAAAAATTTTATCCGACACAAGTCCTGCCGTAAAAGGTGCTAAAAAAGATCCAAGATTTATAAACATATAAAAAAGACTGTATGCCACTTCTTTTTTGTTCGGCTCTTCATTATAAAAAATATTTCCCACAATACTGCTGGCACTTGCTTTAAAAAATCCGTTTCCTATTATTATGCAAAT
Organism: uncultured Fusobacterium sp.; assembly: GCA_900545035.1. Lineage (GTDB taxonomy): Bacteria > Fusobacteriota > Fusobacteriia > Fusobacteriales > Fusobacteriaceae > Fusobacterium_B. The sequence continues at coordinate 5,813 of UQXM01000027.1, forward strand.
AAGTCCCAGATATAAAATATTTTTTCCCGGGCTGTAAAACAACAAACAGTCCCCCAGTGCCACAAAAATTCCTCCGAGTATTACCGATTTCTGCTGTCCCAAATATGAATCGGCAAGCCAGCCTCCGATTAACGGTGTCAGGTGAAGTATTCCCACAAAACTTCCGTAAAGAGATGTGGCTTCCTTTACCGAAAGACCTATCCCTCCCTGAATTACACTTGCTGTAAAATACAGAACAAGCAGAGTAGATATCCCGTGATATGCAAATCTTTCCCACACTATCGTGGTACACATCAGCCAGAAAGATTTTGGATATTTTTTCATTAATTATCCTCCTTAAATTTTGTTTATGTCTAATTATATACTATTTTTTCTTTCATTAAAACGAAAAATATTTCTTATTTTGAAAATAAATTTTAAATTTTAATATATTATTGTGATTATACAAAATATTTTTTTAAAAATATGTTATAATAAAGAAAAATTATTTTTTATTTAAAATCAGGAGGAAAAAAATGGATAAAAACTACGATATCAGTTTTCTTGATGAAAACAGAATTGAAGATATCCTTAAAGAAGCAAAAATTTTATCTCAAAATAAAAATGAGATTGAAAAAATAATTGAAAAGGCTGAAAAAGCAGAGGGACTTACTTCCCGTGAAGCTGCAGCTCTTTTAAATATAGAAGACAGTGAACTTTTAAATAAAATGTTTTCTGCTGCAAAAAAAGTTAAAGAAAAAATTTACGGAAAAAGAATTGTTATGTTTGCTCCTCTTTATGTGAGCAACTATTGTGTGAACAACTGCAGATACTGCGGATACAAACATACAAACGATGACCTTTGCAGAAAACAGCTGACTAAAAAAGAACTTGTGGAAGAAGTGAAAGCTCTTGAAAAACTTGGACACAAAAGAATAGCTCTTGAAGCGGGAGAAGACCCTCTGAACTGTCCTATCGACTATATTCTGGATTGTATCAAAGAAATTTATTCTATAAAATTTGACAACGGAAATATCAGAAGAATAAATGTAAATATCGCAGCTACAACTGTGGAAAATTATAAAAAATTAAAAGATGCAGAAATAGGAACATATATTCTTTTCCAAGAATCTTTCCACAAACCTACATATGAATATATGCACCCTCAGGGGCCAAAAGCAAATTATTATTATCATACAACAGCAATGTTCAGAGCAAGAGAAGCGGGAATTGATGATGTGGGAATCGGAGTTCTTTATGGACTGTATGATGCAAAATATGAAACTGTTGCAATGATAAGTTATGCAGAAGCTCTTGAAAACATTACAGGAGTGGGACCTCATACTATTTCTGTTCCAAGACTGAGAGCAGCTGAAAATGTAACTCTTGCAGATTATCCTCATCTTGTTTCCGATGATGAGTTCAAAAAAATTGTAGCTGTATTAAGACTTGCTGTTCCTTACACAGGACTTATTCTTTCAACAAGAGAACCTGCAGTTTTAAGAGATGAAATAATTGCTCTTGGAGTTTCACAGGTAAGCAGCGGTTCTTGCACAGGAGTTGGAGGATATTCAGAAGCTGCCGAAACGAAAAAAGAAAATACTGCACAGTTCCAAGTAAGCGACGAGCGTTCTCCTATGGAAATGCTTGAAAGTTTAATAAAATCAGGATATATTCCAAGCTACTGCACAGCTTGTTACAGACAGGGGCGTACAGGAGACAGATTTATGGAAATAGCAAAAAGCGGAAAAATAAATGTTATATGTGAAGCAAATGCTCTTATGACTTTAAAAGAATTTCTTCTTGATTATGCAGACGAGCATTTGAGAAAGCTTGGAGACGAAGCCATTGTAAAAACTCTTGATGCTATGCCTGACGAAAACTTTAAAAATAAAATAAGAGGATATTTGAAAGAGATTGAAAACGGAGCAAGAGATTTAAGAGTTTAAAAATATTTTTAAAACTTTTTAACAAAAAAGACAGCAGAAAATAAATCATGCTGTCTTTTTATTTTTCAATATTTTAAAAGCTTCTGCAAAAAATACAACAGCCAAAACAGTAATAATCATATATCTTATCCAGATAATATCCACCACTTTTGTATAAACAAAGCAGGAAATTGTAATAACTGCTATTCTGCATGTATACTGTACAGGCGAAAATAATTTGTAATTAAGTTTTTTTCTTGTAATTATTTCGTGAAACACAAAAAGAAAGAAATATGAAGCAAGTGTTGTGAGAGCCGCTCCAAAACTTCCATATTTCGGTATGAAAATATAATTAAGCACAAGATTTATTACAGCCGAAAAAGATGTTCCCAAAGCTATATAGTTTGTTTTTTTCACATAAAATTCATAATTTACAGGGAAACTGTATAAAAATATAAAATAACATCCAAAAATTATCCACGGCAGAAAATATTTTCCTGTTTGGTAATCGGCAGACCCCATAAATCTCACAATCTCAGGAGAGATAAAAATAAATCCCATTGTTACAAGAGTAAAAAAATCCAAATAATTTCTGCTGTATATTTTTATTTCAGAATGATTTTCTTCTTTCAATCTTTGAAAATACCAAGGCACCCATGCACTTCCGAAAGCTCCTGCCGCTGTGCTTAATATTGTTCCTATTGTATAAGTAAATCCATAAATTCCTGTTTCTTCCAAGCCGATAAACTTTTCTATCATCATTCTGTCAGAGCTGGTAAGAACTATATGGGATAAATTATGTAAAATAAGAGGAAGCCCCAAAGTCAGACAAAAAATAAAATGTTCTTTTTTGAATGTCGGCTTCTTTTTCAAAATAATTTCAAGATAAAAATATCCTCCCAAAATAACAGAAGGAACAACTGCACCGAGGATTTTTCCTGTTGCTTTATCAATACTTGGTACTGATGTGATGAAAAAAAGTGAAAGCCCCACATTTAAAACTGTATAAAACATTGAAATAAAAAGCTGTTTCTCTGCTTTTCCGTCAAAACGAAGTATTGTATTTTTAAAAGTTACTCCCAATGTAAAAAATGAATGCAGAAGCATAAGAAAAATAAGATTTACGGAAAGCCCTGAAAACTCTGCCAAAGGTTTTGAAAATCCCATAATAATAAGAGCAAAAAAAGCAAAACTCACAAAAGAAAGTACAACTATGTTTGAATTATATTCTCTGTATTCCTCATCTTCAAAACTTACTTTTGCATTTTGGATTGTGCTGAAAGTCTGCAAACATAAAAAAATTACAACTACAGCCTGCCATGCAGTGTAAAGAGATGTAATACCAAAATCTCTGGTTGTAAGCACTCTTGTATAAAGAGGAAGTGTAAGAAAATTTATTCCTTGAAGAATAAAAGTTCCTAAAGTATAATAAGCCCCATTTTTAATAAGACTGTTTGAAAAAATTTTTTTAAACATTTCAACCTCATTACTATTATGTATTACTTATGTTAAATCATTAAGCTCTACATTACCGAATTTTTTTAATAATTTCTCATTTATTTTTGAGCCGTAAAAATCAATCTGCACATTTTCTCCCAAATTCATAACACTTGTAGAAAATACTGTTACAGCTTTTTTAAAATTACTGTCCATAAGTGAGAACAGCTCAAAAGGAAAAGGTTTGTCAAGAATGACAGCTTTCGGAAAAACAGCACTGTAATCAGTTTTTTCTCTCGGATGAGTTTTTATAACTGTGCAGCTCTCATCATAATTTTTCATTATACTTTTATATATTTCAATTTTTTCATCTTCTGTAACTACATTATCTTCTGAAAAAGGCTGTGTCAGAAGAATATTTTCTTTTTGTGAAAGCTCTTTCAAAAGTTTTTTATCCAAACCAAAAACATACAGAATTTCCTCTTTTTTGTTTTCAGATAAATTATTCCACAAATTTTTAAGAGAAATTGTTTCTATTTTATTTTTTAATCTCTTTGGGATATTTTCAGCTTCTTTTGTAAGATATATCTTTGTTATATTTTTGCTGAAACCGTATGGATAATAAAGATATGTGGCATATTTAAAAGTTTTCAGAAAAAAACTTTCTCTGTCTATCTGCTTATCAACTTCCGGCATGGAATAATAATTTATGATTCCGTCCTCAATTACATGAAATTCATGGTTTTTAATAAAATATCCCGCTCCTGTCAAATGATCGCCACCATACACAACAAGTCCTTGAAGATTATTTTTTTTCACAAGATTTTTTATATAATGATACATCTTTATTCTTTTTTTCATGCTGTCAAATTTTGATGAAGCATTTTCTTTTTCAAGAATAACAGAATTATTTTTAAAAATATCTCTGTTTATATTTATAGAATTTCCGAAAACAAAAAATGTTTCGGAAATTTTATTTTTATTTATAAGCATAAAAATCAAAAGAGAGTAAAGGCTGTCTGTTATACAGATATTTTTAAATTTCAGGCTGTTTTTGTTCATTTGTAATTTCTCCTTTTACAGCTTTTCTGATTTTATTTGTAAGTCCCACAGAAAAATAAAGCATTGTTTCTTCAAAATTTTTGTTTTTAAATCCTTCAAGATTTTTAAAAAACCATTTGTATTTTTTATGAACTTCACTTATATTTTCTCTCTTATGATAAGCTCTGTAAAGAATAACTTTATAATAACTTATTATAAGCTTTGAAAGAACGGTTTTCCCCATTGATGAAGAGCAAGTTTTGTATTCTTCATAAAGAGAATAACAGATTTGCTCAAGAGATGTATTGCTTTTTTCGGTAACTTTGCTCATAATACTTCCTGAACGCTGTCTGTAATAATAGAAAGGATAATCCAGATATTCTATTTTTTCAGCTTTTAATAAAACTTTTGGAGTAAATTCACTGTCTTCATGTAAAATTCCTTCTGTAAAAAACAGATTGTTTTTTCTCAGAAATTCTGTTTTATAAAAACTTGCCACAACTTCCTCTCTGAAACATTTTGGTTTTTCAAAAGAGTTATGGAAAAATTCTATTCCTGTAACAGTTCCGCATTTTTTGATATGCTCTGAACGGAAAAGAGGCTCTCCTGTTTTTCCGTCCCTGTAATACATCAGATTTCCTGCAATAATATCCAAATCTTTTTCTGCTCCTTCTTTCAGAAGAGCTTCAAATTTTTCGCAGTCCACAAAATCATCACTGTCAATAAAAGCAATATATTTTTGTCTGGCTATATGTATTCCAAAATTTCTCACAGATGAAAGTCCGCCGTTTTCTTTTTGGATAAGTATAGTTTTATCAAGATATTTTTCAGCATATTCTCTTGCAATCTTGTAGCTTTCATCTGTTGAGCCGTCATCAATCAAAATTACTTCCATATCTTTAATATTTAATCTGTAAATGGAATCAAGACATTCTGCAAGATATGCTTCTACATTATATATCGGAACAATAATGCTTATCATCTGTTACACCACCTATTTTTATAAATATCAATAACTATTTTTTCGTCAAAATTTTCCTGTATATATTTTCTTCCTGCTTTTCCCATTTTTTCTTTTTCTTCCTGTGAAAGAGCCATAAATTTTTCTATTTTTTCAGCAAGGTCTTGAGAATTTTTTGGCTCTGCCAAAAATCCTGTAACTCCGTTAATAATTATATTTTTGCATCCTGTAACATTTGTGGCAATAAGAGGTTTTTCCATAGAAGCTCCCTCAAGAAGAGTTCTTGAAATTCCTTCACGATATGAAGGCAGAACAATACAATCCGCATTTTTTATAATCTCTCTCACATCATTTACAGTACCAAGATAATTTATAATTCCTCTGTCCACAAAAGATTTCATCTGTGCTTCATCAATTCCTGCCACACTGTTTCCTCCCAATGCACCAAGAAATTCAAATTCTGTATCAGGATATAAAGATTTTATTTTTTCTGCAGCTTCCACATACTCTTTTACACCTTTGTCAAAAAAAGCTCTGGCAATCATAAGAAATACTATTTTATTATTGTTTTCAGATTTTTTCATTGGAATAAATTTTTCTGTGTTCACTCCCTCTCCGGGCAGAATAAAAACTTTTTCAGATTTTATAATTTTTTCGGAAACCAAAAGATTTTTATCATCTTCATTCAATACACAAACCTCATCTGCCAAAGGAAGAGAGATTTTATAAAGAAATTTTGCAATTTTTGAAACAAGAGAGTTCGTAACAAAAGCATATCCCAATCCTGTCAAAACAGCCACAGATTTTATTTTTGCAAAATGAGCTGCAAGAGTTCCGTAAATATTTGCTTTTATTGTGTAATGAAAAACAATATCAGGTTTTTCCTGTTTGTAGATTTTATAAAGTTCATGAAGAAGTTTTAAATCTTCCACAGGATTCATTCCTCTTTTATTAAGAGAAATATTTATGACTTTTACTCCCAGTTCTTTTTGCATATCCACTCTTGTTTCATAAGGAGCGATAACCGTTACATCATGCCCTGCTTCCACAAGAGCCTTAATAACCCCTCCTCTGAAAATGTAAATATCCCACAGGACATTTGCAGTAAAAAATATTTTCATAATTCTCCTTCAAAAATTATAATAAATGAAAAATTTTCTTGGAAAAAATATCAGCTATTTATATTGCTCACAGAAAGGAAATTTGAAACTCACTTCGTTCAGACAGTCAAATTTCCTGTATTCTGTATCGCTGCATAAATTATGCAGATATTTTTAATATCGAAAATTTTTATTTATTATAAAATTTTATTTTTAATATAACATTAATATAGTATCAATAATTCTTTTCCATCAGCTTCTTTATTGAATTTTCTTGCTCTTGCAAGGTCAGAAATTTTTTCTTCATAAGATTTATGTTTTGTAATTATATTTTCATAACGGTATGTAATTTTATTTCCGTTAAAACTGAAATGATTATATATTCTTGCTCCTCCAATAAGTGAAGCAATCAAAAATGCTCCTGCTTTTATTTTCATATTGTTTGCTCCTGCAATAATATATCCCCAAACAAACCAATTGGCGAAAACAAATAATACACCAATTCTTACTGAAGCAATGAAAAACTCTGATGTAAACAGATATATCAGATAAAAAATATAAAAACTGTTTTCCATAATAACCGAATATTCATTTGTTTCTTTAGCATTATCAAAACTGTCTTTTTCTTTATGAAGAAATAAAAATACAAATATAAATGTAATTAATTTTTCAAAATATAAGATTCCCACAGGAAGAGAATAATCTTTCGGAATTATTGAAAGATAGCTTATAATTTTTCCTCCTATTGCAGCAGGGAGTACAGTACCTGCATATTCAAGAATATGAATTATTATTTTCATATCCAAAAGATAATAAATATTTCCCAAAACAACAAGAGGTAAAATTATTTTTCTGCTGTAATTTCTGTTTAAAATAAAATACATTGGAAAATAAATTATTGCACTCATATGGAAAGTAAGCCCTATACAGTTTAAAATAATAAAAGGAATAATCTTTCTTGTTCTGATAAATTCTATTGAAATAATAAAAAGTATTATTGCTTTTGCATTTCTTAAAAGGTCAACCTCTATTGAAAGTCCCTGTACAGCTAAAAACAGAAACAAAGAAAACAGAGGATATTTAGCATATTTTTTTAAAATAAGAGCTATAATTCCTATATCAATCACAGAATTTATAAAAATAAAATGTTCATAAGAAATTCCTGTTTTATAAAAAAGTGATGTCCAAAGTTCATATCCTATTTCATATGTAAAACCGTTCGGCAGATTATAATATGAAGGATAATATGCCCACCAGTCCCAGCCTACAAAGGCTCTCAGTCCAAGAAATCCCATAAGAAGAATTATCGAAAAAACGAAAAGAATGTGTTTTTTTCTTTCGTTTTTCCCAAAAATGTCAATCATTCCTCCAATGAAAAGAAAACCGAATACTTCAATATACGGAATAAATGAAACCATTATTTTGCCTCCCAAGTTACAAGCCTTTTATAAAGGTCTATATATTTTTGTGCAGTTATTTTTATGTCATACAAACTGCTCTTTTTTATACCTGAATTTTTTATTTTTTCATACATATCATTTCTTTCAAGAGAGAAAATTATTTTAGCAAGCCCTTTAAAATCTCCCACAGAAAATAATATTCCTCCGTCTTTCACTACTTCTGCAAGTCCGGGTACATCTGTTGCAATTGTGGGAACTCCTGCACTCATAGATTCAAGAGCCGTAATACCGAATCCCTCAAAAACAGAAGACTGTACAGAAACATAAGATGTTTTTAAAAGATCCGGAATATCTTTTCTCACTCCTAAGAAAAATACCCTTGATGAAAGATTTTTTTCTTTTACAAGATTTTCAAGTTCCTCTTTTCTTTCACCATCCCCAACTAATACAAGTTTATAAATTTTCGGCAGAAATTCCAAAGATTTTATAACTGTATCTTGGTCTTTTGCTTTATGAAATCTTGAAATCATAATAATTATTTTATCATCTTTATGAAGTCCGTATTCTGATAAATCTATTTTTTTCCCTTGAGAAAATCTGCTTAAATCAACACCGTTTTCAATTATTTCAAATCTTTTGGGATTTCCGCCAATCCATTCTTTCAAACAATTTTCTGTAGCGGGAGATATTGAAATAATTTTTTTATAAGGTTTATAAATAAATCTGTCTATTATTTTAAATATCATTTTTTGGCGTCTATTATTTGATGTGCTGTGTTCTGTTGTTATATACACTCTCTTTTTGGAAAAATCTATTCTTGAGGCAAGACTTGTCCAATATTGTGCATGAGTAAGATGAGAATGGACAACATCAAATTTTCCTTTTTTAGCATATTTTTTTATTTCAAACATATTTTTCCATGCAGAAATAGAATTATATTTTGAAATATGCACTTCTACACCTGATTTTTTTAAATTTTCCAAAAATACAGCATTTATATCAGACATAATAAGAAGCTCCACATGATATCCCAAAGATATCTGTGCAGGAATAAGTTCTGTTAAAAGTTTTTCCGCTCCTCCCAGTTCAAGAGAAGTTATAGTGTGAAGTATTTTCATTTTATCACCTTATAAAATTTTGTCTGTAAATATCTTAAAAAGAATTTTATCTTTGCAGATAAGGGGATATCATATGTCAACATATCCTTATAATAAACCCCAAAGCCTTG